>DUIP01000161.1 GCA_013330285.1 Candidatus Poseidoniaceae archaeon | reverse complement strand
GAAGGTGGTGGCTCAGACGGTGAGGACATGCACAGCAGAATCCTCAACGAAGCCATGGAAGCCGGCATCGTCGTCAGCGTTGCAGCAGGCAATGATGGGCCAAATAATGACGGTCTTTCTGGTATGGGCTCCTCCAGCTTGTCGGTGACCGTTGGCGCAACTGATGACATCAATACCGTTGACAGAGAAGACGATACTGTCGCCTCATATTCCTCACGAGGGCCTCGTCGAGACAACGCAGATGGAAACCCTCTCAATGAATTGAAGCCAGAAATTTCAGCTCCTGGCACCAACATCATTCAAGCGGAAGCATGCGTCACTTCCGGGCTTTGCAACAACTTCCTTGGCGGTGATGCTTCTGAAAATGGATACACTGGTCGCGGTTCAGGGACCTCGTATGCAGCACCTGCGGTGACTGGTATCATGGCGTTGATGCTCGAAGCCAACCCACAACTCTCACCTCTTGAAGTCAAGGAGATTCTCAAAATCACCGCAGAACGCCGCGGCGAGCCAAGCCAGCCAGATGTCGATCCGTTCTGGAACCGTGATTTCGGATGGGGCATGGCCGATGCCTTAGCAGCAACCGAACTCTCGATGTACCTTCACGACACTGGCTTGACCGGTCAAATTGATGTCGGCACTCAAGTTCACGTGATGAGCCAAACAGTGGACAATACCTCCGGCCTCTATGTCGTTTCTGGTGAAGCATGGGGTCAATCTGGCTCGGTAAGCGCTGTACAATTTAGGATGGATAATGGCGAATGGCAAAGTGCTTCGTTCGAAGAATCGAGCGATGAGATTGCTGCACTCCAACGGTTCACCTGGACGGTGGCACTGGACCTCAACAAGATGTCTGAAGGCAACCACACCATCGAATTCCGAGGCCTCAATGAGGCATCCGTTCAATCCCTGCCTGTCTTCGTCACGGTTTCAGGAACAGGCGACTCAATGGATGAATTGAACTCTGGATGGTCGACCACCCAATACGTCCTGCTTGTTGGAGCACTGGTGGTTTTGTGCTTGCTCGGGGTCCTCCGTGGCTCTCGAATCGACCCACCTCTTTCCATTGTCAGCAACGAACCGAGTGATTCAGTCGATGCTGTTCTTGCAGCTGACGCAGACCTCGCCTCAGCCGTTGATGCGGTGCTTGTTGAAGATGAAGCAAAATCTGATGGCTAACGGATTTGTTGTCAATACATGAGGCATAGTGTGTCGTTTCACCCTTCCCTTCAAAAGTCAAGATGGAGACGGTAAGGTATGGGCGACTTCAGTGAGCGAGCGTTGGGGATTCAACCAACTGGCGTTCGAAAAATGTTTGACCTTGCAGGAGACGACGTCATCTCATTTGGTCTTGGCGAGCCAGATTTCCAACCGCCACCGATCGCTATCGAAGCCTTCCACCAAGCCATGCTGGATGGGAAGAACAAGTACACGACGACCGCAGGCCTACCTGCTCTTCGCACCAAGATTGCCGAATCCTGGGCCTCCTATCAAAGCGGTTTGGATGAATCCAATGTCTGCATTACAATGTCAGGCACAAACGCCTTGCTCAATCTCTTTCTCACCCTCGTGAACCCTGGTGACAATGTTCTGCTGCCTGAACCATATTTCCCACTTTACGGCCCTGATGTTTCAATTGCCGGAGGCACGGCAACCTATTACCCGTGTCAATTTGAAAACGAATTCATCCCACTGGTTAGTGATCTTGAAGCACGTGTTGACGAGCGAACGGTGGCGATTCTCTACAACTTCCCGAGCAACCCAACAGGTGGCACACTCGATCTTCAACAAAGGGATGAACTTCTTGCGTTTGCCAAAAAACACAACCTCTGGATCATCAGCGATGAAGTCTATGACCGCATTGTCTTCGACGGACCTCACGTTTCGTTCATGGGTGCTGGATACGACCGTGTCCTTGTTGTCAACTCCTTTTCCAAGACCTTCGCTATGACTGGTTGGCGAATGGGCTACATCATCTCCGAGCATGCTGAAGCCATGCAACAGGTCATCAAAATGCAGTATTATATTGCCGCCTGTTCCAACGATGCAATGCAACATGCCATCCTTGCCACCATGGAACATGCAAGCGATTATCCTGACCATATTGCTGCAGAATTCAAGGCGCGCAGGGACCTCATCGTCAGCCGGCTCAACGCCATGAAAGGTGTTGAATGCCATAAGCCCCAAGGTGCCATCTATGTGTTTCCCAAGGTTACAGTGCCGGGCATGGACTCTCAGGCGTTGGCCATGGCACTTCTGAAGGACGGCGTGTTATGTTCACCAGGATCTGCCTTTGGCCCCTCTGGCGAGGGCCATCTGCGATTTGCTTACACCATCAGCCAAGAAGATATCTCGAGAGGCATGGATAAGGTTGAAGCGACTTTGAATCGTTTGCTTGGTTAACATTGCTTGAGGGAAGACGATGATTGAATCCATTCTTCTGTTCCTTTTTGGTTCACTCATCGGTCATGTGCTTCCACGTTTCCCAGTGTTGCTTTTGAGCCGGGGGCGCGGGTTCAACTTGCACTT
>DUIP01000050.1 GCA_013330285.1 Candidatus Poseidoniaceae archaeon | reverse complement strand
TCTGGAGCTTCTGCCCTGACTGTGGATTGGTTATTTTTGTCAACCAAGCCAAGATCATACCCATTGAACATCATGTCAAGGTGAATGCCTAAAGGAGCCAATGAGAAATCAATATTGGAAGTTCCATGGACCATCGCCCCATCTTCTGTTTGAGCGACAAAGGTTTCATTCGCTAAATCCCCATCTGATGGTTGACGGTTTTCTTCTTCATCATCACCACCATTTCCTGCTAGTTCACCGAGGTAAGCGCCGGGCAATATGATGAGGAAACAAGCGAGTGCGGCAAACCAAATCGTGCCGCGAAGAAGGGCCCGAAACCGTAATCCAAACACCATCAAGCCCTCACTTACAACCAGGAGGACAAGGGTGATTTTAGTCAACAGACGCGCTTGATCGAGCCAGGCTCTTGGTTCGGATTCTTGGTTTTCCTCAGCGCGAGGTTCAGTAGGTTCAGAAGGCGATTGGGACTCGTTTGCTTCTGGTTCCTGATAGTCGCGAGCGTACATGTAGAGCACAAATGAGGTTGAACGTTCCATTTTGACGTCGATCAGCGTTTGTTCATCATCCACAGCCACAGTGGCTTTGATGGTGGTTGGCGAAGGGCGGCCTTCTGTGTATTGCCCCTCGAACTGGACCACCAGCCAAGCAGAAAGCACGATGTGAAGTGCGATGAATGCGGTCGCACTCACACGAATCACGGCCCCAACTCGCGTCGGTGCTGGCCGGAGGGACATGGGCCCCCCTCACACTCCTTGTACTTGAGTCCTTGAATCAGGCGTCATTTCGGCGGCCGATGAAGACGCCCGCAAGCGAGATAACAGCCAAGACCGAGAGCGGTGACAAGGCAGGAAGCAATCCAGCATCTTCTGCAAGTTCTTCTGCAGTCTGAGGCGGAGTTTCGCCGTCTGAATCACCATCATCTGTGTCATCAATTGGAAGACCGAGGTCTGTGGTGTCAACGCCTGCTTCTTGGAGATCTTCGGTGATTTCAGCAAGGTCGTGGTCTTCTGTGTCGACAATGTCTTCGATGCTTGTAGCGGTCTCGGCTTCTTCGGCTGCTGTGCTGGCAGGAACGCCAGTCAAGTATCGAATGCTCACCTTAGCAGGCGCATCGTTGGTGTAGCCCTCTGTTGCTGGCCCTGCCATGATGTAAGCACCATCGTCATCCATGGCGTAAGCGCCAACGCCAACCATAGCAGCATGTTCAGAACTCCACATTGGAGCCCACATGCCGTCGTTGTATGGGAATTCGGTCGGAGCAACATCTGAAAGTCGGTCTTCGAGGTTCATTCCAAACTGCTCGAGGACCTCTCCCAGATCAGATTCTGCCATTGCTTCAACAACGGCAACGATTCTGTCGCTTGGTTCTTGACCCTCTTCAACACTGAAGCAGTGTGAGTGGGCGTCATATGGTTCTGATTGCCCGGTCTCAGTCAATTCAGCATGAAGGCAGTATTCGCCTTCCTCAAGCACTGAAACATCCTCTTCCATGTAGTATTCATTATCTGAGCCATCAATAGCCATGGAATCGAGGAAGACTTGATTGCCATTTTCATCAACCATTGAAACAGAGAGCGTAGCATCTCCTTCTTCGGACCAATCGTAAACGGAGACCTCAAGGTAGATGTCCATGCCGTCTGAATGTGCGTGGGCGTGGCCAATTGAAGGGCCAATCCACTGTTCATTGCACATCGAAGAGAATTCCATGACAATGTCTCCTGTGCTTGTGTCGGTCACCGACCCGCTTGTGCAGTATTCATGTGAGCCGTAGGATGTCGGGGGGGCGATACCGGTATCGAAGCTCATCTCACCATAGAACCAATCCATTGTCTGGTCGCAACCGTTCGCATCACAAAATGTGCCTTGGTGTTGAGAAAGAGGTGTACCATCTTCGGACATCAAGACGCCGTCAATGGTGTAATGGGCCGTGGCCCCTTCATCTTCAGCGCTGGCGCAATCTGCATTGTAGTCGTTGATTTGATTCCATGAAATGGTCGTTCCATCGTTGCATGTCCAGGTGTCAGTTTCTGAATGGCCTGCATCTTCATCTTCGTTGTTCGCACAATCATTCGACCAGTCTCTGAGGCTCGACCAGTCAATTTCCGTACCATCGTCACAGGTGAAGGTTGCCTCTTCATCGCTGAAGGAAAGCATCTCATCATTGATGTCCAAATTCATGTACATGTTCTCGCCATAGGCGCTCCAAGAACCGCTCATGTCCATCTCATCTGAGCCATCCCAGCAATCTTCGTAGCCGTTATTGATCTCCCACTCGTAGACCCACTGGTCGCCGCTGTCGCATTGCCATTGGTTTTCATACTCATCGTAATCTTCACTTTCAGCTTCGTCGCCTCCAAAGATGTTGAGGATGCTGTCGCTGAGTTCATCTGCCACATCTTCTGCAACTGATTCTGCGAATGATTCGCTGGCTCCGCCAATCACTTGACCCATCATGAAGAACATGAGTGGGTTGCCGGGTGGGCAGTTTGTGCATGAAGTAACTGATGTTGTGAGGCCTGCCCCATCGCCGAGATCAACAGTAAGGGAGTCGCCCATGGAGAACTCCATTTCATCGCCAGTGATGGTGTCTTCAAACGTTCCAGATTCTGTGACCGAGTCTGACAATTCAATGTCAAGTTCACCTGCATCAAGGCCGATGTCTTCGGTTGGGATACCAGTGAGGGAGAAGGAGTAGTCGAGTGCTCCAGTGTAGGTGCCGGACACCGTGCCGCAATGGTCGACCACTACTACGTCGCTGTCCGAATCGTCGACTTCAGCTTGCATACCCTCGTCAATTTCCCACTCTTCCAAGCAGTACCAGTTGGTGAAATCATTGTCCGACATTTCCACATAGATTGGGC
>DUIP01000066.1:6547-7056 GCA_013330285.1 Candidatus Poseidoniaceae archaeon | reverse complement strand
ACTGTGCTCGTCGAGCCGCTGATTGCCTTTGGGCTACCAGAAATGGCAACAACGCGCTCCCCTGGAAGAATCGTTCCTTGCTTGACAAGCGTTTCAACCGCTGCTTGCATGGTTTGAGAGCCTCGTTCGTATTCCTTGACGAGAAGACTTTCAATGCCCGGGAGCAGTTGAATTCGTCGCGCTGCTCGTATTCGATCGCTGACCGCCGTCACTGGCGTTGTTGGCCTGTAACCTGCGACCAAACGGGCTGCGTTGCCGTGTTGCGTGGCGACAATGATTCGAGCGGCTTCTGAAATCTTGGCGAGCTCAACACCCGCATGAGCCACAGACCGTGTCGCCTTGAAACGGGCAAGGGCACTCGGGCGGCGATCGGTGGATTGGAAACCAATATCGGCCGCTGTGGCGATCTTTGCCATTGTTTGAACGGCCTCGAGCGGATAATCACCAGATGCTGTTTCCCCCGACAGCATGACTGCAGTAGCACCGTGCCGGATGGCGCTGGAGATGTC
>DUIP01000066.1:0-6144 GCA_013330285.1 Candidatus Poseidoniaceae archaeon | reverse complement strand
ACAATCATACCTCGTTCAAGCGCACCATCGATGATGTGTTGCTGAGCAACTGGTACATCTTCGAGCGGTATTTCTACACCCAAATCGCCTCGTGCAACCATAACGGCATCCGCCAAATCAAGAATGTCTTCGAGGCATTCAAGTGCCATAGGATGTTCAATTTTGGCAACGATTGGAACATGCTTCCCTGCCGCTTTCACTGCATCGATAGCGGGCTGGAGATCTTCCGGGGTTCGAACATAACTGACGGCAATGTAATCGGCTCCGGCTTCGAGCGCATGAGCGATGGCTGCCTTGTCATTTGGCCCTATTGCGGGCAAGTCAACCATGGTTCCTGGAACATTCACACCTTTCCTACCGCTGACAGGCCCGCCGTCCTCGACGGTGCAGAGAACGGTGCCTGAGGGTGTGCCGGGGGCTTGGTCAACGATGAGACGAATCAATCCGTCCGCAATCAAGACAGGATCGCCCGCTTTCAATTCAGCGGACAGTCCAGCGTATTCTACCGGCAAGTCCGTGGCTGATGCATCGTTCATTTCCTCAACGCCACAATGAAGATTGAGGCGAGCGCCGCGCTTGAGCGCCACGACACCAGGAAAACGCCCGAGCCTCAATTTGGGGCCCGGGAGATCTGCGAGAATACATGTAGGTCGACCAAGAGCTTCTTCCATCGACCGAATGCGCTCATACAACTCGGTTTTACTCTCTGGGGAACCGTGGGAATAATTGAGGCGGCAGACGTCGACGCCGGCCTCTAACAAGGACTTGAGCACCTTCTCTCCTGAGCTCGCTGGACCGATGGTGGCCACGATGCGGGTTCGTCGCATGCTTGATGCTCGAGATGGTGACTCTAAACACCTTCTCCATAGAACTCAACGTTCCGACCCATTGTGTTCACTTGTAATGCAAACGGATGATGAAGGATTCAACATTGAGATCATTGACCTTTTCATTGCGTATTTGCATGGTCCATTCCCCATCGTCATAGGTCGACTCTGTGTCGGTGAACATGTACGAGGAAAGCGTGAGGAAGACACAATCATTCTCGTCGTCATTGCAATCGTCGCCATCGCTGCGCTGGTCTAAGCCTGTATCCGAGGTATTACTTGCTTCTTCATCGTCTTCATTGAAGGCGTAAATATCGAGTTTAGCACGGCAGTTGGTCGCGCCAGGGAATGCGGTTGTGCAATCGCCATCGGTCTTGGGGTAGGTGAGTTCGCCCACCATCTTTCGGATCGTGTTTCCGTTATCCTTGTCGTAGACGACATTGACGCCGAAGTCCAGCGTCACAGCGTTGCCGGATGTGTTTCCTGCCATTTCAAAATCGTTCCATTTTCCAGCATAGGACACATAGACCTTAATGGAATCTGAATCGGTCATTCCGGCACTGTTCTCAATGTTGAGATGGAGTTCATATTCACCCGGCTGGACATTGTTCCAGTCAATGCTTTCTCCTGTGAGGTCGGCATCGTTTTCAGAATCGCCATCGTTGTCCGAATCAACATCAGCGTTCAAATCCCAATTCCAGGTCGTGATGTATTGTGAGGAGTCTCCAGCATCTGAATCGCTTGCATCAAGCGTGATTGTTGTGGTTTCCGACACGTCTCTATCGGTCATGGATTTGTCCATTTCACAAATCCAAACCACGATGTGAGTGGTTTCGTCAATGTCGTCATTGTTGCAATCCTCGTCGCTTGCGTATTGGGTGATCTCAGCGTTAGGTGGCACAGCGGTCGCATCTGCAACCGTGACGTCTTTGGTTTGAGTCGAAGACTTGGAGCCGTCCGACACCGTCAATTCGACGCCGTAGGTGCCAGCCTGGTCATACGACCATTCAGCAGAGCGTCCTGTAGCGTCAGTTGAGCCATCTGCATCAAAATCCCAGCGATAGGTGATGCTCCCGCTCGGCGTCGATGCAGATGCATCGAAACTGATCGTATCACCGGAACGAATGTTTGACGAGGGGGAGTAATTGAACACGGCTAGAACTTCTTCATTTCCAGAAGAACCTGTGTCCTCAAAAATGCATCCTGAGAGGCTGGATAAGAGCATGAGGGCAACGAAAGCCCATGGCACTGGGGTCGACTTCATGGCTATGCTGTGGAACGCCTTGATGAAAAGGGCTTCCTTGTTTTCAGTCAAATCAGAACGAAAAAAGAGAAGTTTGCTTGTTGCCGGCGACGAGTTCCTTGGCCGTCCATCCAAAGGCCTCGGTGATCCTTCCAAGTGCAGCAGCAAGGCGCTCTGCATAGAATTGTCCGTCATAGGCTTCAATGCCGCCATTTTCTTCGGTTTCCAACCATGGTTGAACGCGCATTGGTCGTTGGCTGGCGTCAGTAACAATGTACGACACCTTCATTCCTGAAGTGAACCCGAGTCCGAGCGCAATCCTCGCTTTGGCAACCCTCACCTGTGCCATGCTGTCTGGATTGGCATAATCCTTCGTGAAATCAACTTCGCCATTGGACCCCATTCGCCCCTTACATGATTTAGCAAGAATAAGCGATGTTGCCGGCACCTCACAGCGGCGGAGCGCTTGCACTTGAGCAAGTGCGTATTTGACCAAGGCGTCTCCTTCATCGGCAAGCGCATGGCTAAACATCCGCTTCATGGTCGTGGTCAGGTAGGCAAACGAATCGGTGCGCTGAGTTTCATATCCGCGGATAAGCATCTCCTCGCTAGGGTAGACCACTTGGCCAACATAACGCTTCTTTGCCCCATGGCTAAAGAACACTGAAAGACCTTTTTCAAATTCTAAAATTGCTGAATCACGGCTGTATCGTTCAGCCACTTCAAGGCCGAACTCAATCATGTCCTGCTTGGCAGCTTCCCAGGCCTTCATGTACTCGACAGCCTCTGGTTTACCTTCTTTGGCATTCTGGATTTCTTCTTCCTTCATCGAAGACGGAGCGCTTTCTGAGACTGGAGAACGAACAAAGATCGAGTCGGTATCTGAATAGACCACTTCGTGCCCTTCTGCATCGAGTTGTGCGATGATGGCCTTGATGTTATGGCGCGCCCATGCAGTGATTGATGACCCGAGATCTCGATGGGTGAATCGATAAAATCCACTGGCAAAGACACCGTAAAAGGAATTCATGAGGATTTTTACCGCATATTGCATTGAATCATGAAACGCAACCTTGGCTTCTTCGCCGTTTGTTTTTGCTTCTTTCAATGCAGATTTGTGTTCATCCCGCTGCGCCATAAGGTCTTCCAGCAAGGCTGGAACCAATCCTTTGCGAACAGATTGATGACGGAACCTTGCCCCGGTTGGTGCGGTGTGGACGTGTTCATCTTCGGATGGTTGATCGGACTGAACAGGGTCGATTCGAGTCGTATAGCAAATGTTGTGTCCAATCATAATCGAAGGGTACATGCTCTTGAAATCGAGGACAGCAATCCAAGGGTGGAGGCCTGCTGCGACCTCGTGGACATAACCGCCGGTGATTTGGCCTTCTTTGGCTTGGGCCGACCCAGTCAAAGGAACAGCGACATTTTCGCTGTCTGCTAGGCGAATGACAAGCGAGTCGATCAGTTGACTTGTGCTGCCGTTGGCTGCGGTGTCAAAGGTGACTTTGGCCACAGCAGCGACCGCTTCTTTTCGACGAATGACTTGTAATTCTTGAAGAATATCGAGTGGGAGTTCTGCGTCGCGTACGCAGTATTCGAGCACAACATCAGGACGAGCCGCCCATTCTTCGTCCATCTTGGAGGCATCCACGTCCATTTTGTGTTTATCGGCCTGATCAGGGAATAACAGATTGCTGATGAACGACAGTGTTTCCCGTTGGGGCCGGAGGGCCATTCGAGCTTGCCACCACGCATCGACAATAGTTCGCCCTGCAACATTCCAAGCGCGCGAGGATTGGCGACGCGGATAGAGGCCAGAGCGAGTGCGTTTGGCTTCTGATTCGGTTTGTTGAACACGCCCCCACCCAAAGAGCAAACCCCGTTTTCGCCAATCCTTGGAACGAGCATGAACGGCCATGCGATCGTTGAGCCGCGGCAAATCGAAATTGTCAATGTTGTACCCGGTAATGATGTCTGGATCTTGGCTCCTGACAACGAGCGTCAAGTCCTCCATGATTTTTGCTTCTTCACCAACAAATGAGAAGGTTTGGCGGTGGCCTGAGTGAAGATTCTCGACAACGGCGGCGGCACACAGAATCGTATCGTGTGCAATGCTGGTTTCAAGATCGAATGAGAACACCTTGTATGGCACTGGGAAAGGATCGGTTGCTTCGAGGTCTGCTAACTCACAGACAACGGTGCAATCCACAGAATAGCGGCCTGCCCCACCGGCGGAGCGCACCGCTTCAAGCACAGTGAAGTCATCATCCTCGTCAAGGCGACGATCGATGATTGTGCCTTTTACTGCAAGATGCATTCCAAGGCCTTGATCGAGGAATAAACGGTTAAGGAAGGGGATGTCACCTGAAAAAATCTGCCAATTTTGTTTGGCAAGAGACTTGCGGAGGCTTGGGACAACAAAAGGCTGGCGAACGGTGACGGTCCATACTGGACGATGGCCTAAATCAGTCAACTTGAGGACAGGCCCCGTAATGCCAGTGACATCATCCATTGCTTCGACGGCGCTGAGCCGTTCAGTGACATGATCGGGGACTTCCATACCTTCATCCCACACCATCAAAGGCGAAATTTCGAAGGTTGGACGAAGGCCGTGCACAAGTGCACAAATGGACTCACCTTGCTCTGTGCGCCCAAACAATTCCAAAACTGTCGATGGTGACTTGGAACCGTTGAGACCGTCAACCGAATGGTACCGGCCGCTGACAACACCCATTCGACCCTCAAACTGCATGGCTCGCCCCAAGACAAAGGAGCCGCCGGCATCCTATGGCCCTTCGCTTAGGACCACCACCTGAAAGGTCGCGAAATCGCTTTGTCAACCATCTTGCTCGGCAGGAATGCTTGAAAGCCTCATCTACATGGCGAGAAACGCCGTAGGCGGGGTGAAAGAAATGAGTGAAGAATTCGATTGGGACAGCTTGACCTTTTCATTGACCCCAACAGATACGATGTACCTCACCGAAACATCAGCAAATGACCCGTGGATGCCGGGTTCTCTGCGGCCATATGGGGCCATCCCAATGTCGCCTGCTGCAGGTGTGCTCAATTATGGACAAGGCCTCTTCGAGGGAATGAAAGCCTATCGGACATCAAAGGGCCGTGTTGTCTTTTTCAGACCTGAAGAGAATGCCCGCAGGATGCAACGTGGAGCGGACCGACTGAAGATGCCTCCCGTTCCCGAATCGGTGTTCGTCGATGCTGTCGAACAATGCGTCCAAGCCAACCTCAAGTGGCTCCCTCCAACCGGTAAGGGCGCCATGTATGTTCGGCCGTTGCTTATGGGATCAGGACCGATTCTCGGCGTTGCACCTGCACCATCCTACACCTTCCTCGTCTATGTCACACCTGTTGGGCCTTACTTCAAAGGCGGCGTTACAGCGATTGATTTGTTGATCTCAGAAGAACATCACCGTGCAGCACCCGGTGGATCTGGTGGTGTGAAAGCCATTGGAAACTATGCCCCAGGCATGATGCCGAGTAAGAAAGCAAAGGCTGCTGGCTTTGCTGAAGTGATTTACCTCGATGCAGAAACCCACTCCTACGTCGAAGAAGTCGGGGCTGCAAACTTTTTCTGTGTCAAGGATGGCATCCTTTACACACCTGAACTGACAGGAACTATTCTGCCTGGTATCACTCGAAATTCAATCATTGAACTGGCAAGGCATAACGGCATTGAAGTGGTTGAAACAAAGGTCGAAGCGACCTTTGCCATGACGGCTGATGAAGCGTTCTGCTGTGGTACTGCAGCTGTAATATCACCAATCGGCTCCATCACCAAGGGTGAAACAAAAGCCACCTATGGCAACGGTTCACCAGGCCCAATCACTCAACAGTTGTACAATCAACTGGTCGGCATTCAGAACGAAGAAGAAGAAGACATCTTCGGATGGCTGCATGAAGTTCCACTGTGAACTTTAGCGCTTCTTGAAGCCAGAACGTTTCTTGAAACTGGAACGTTGTTTGCTGGATGCTTGGCCTCGCGATTTGCGTTGTGCACGGGCGCGCCGATCACCAGTCTCAGGTCCTCGGGCTGCTCGGTCGGCGTTGGCC
>DUIP01000016.1:1694-3621 GCA_013330285.1 Candidatus Poseidoniaceae archaeon | reverse complement strand
TGAATGACTCATCGACCCATTGTTTGTTCACCTTCAAACAACCGCACTGTGCGGGGTCATCGCCGAACAAGGCCCATGCAGCAGACAAATCAGTGACCGGTTGATCAGCAGCCCAGACGGTGTAATGTGAGAAATCATCAGCATCAGAAATTGACCAAAGCACATCGATGGATGTTCCATCGTCGTTTGGATGGTCAAAGGCCTGGACAAACTCAGTTCGGTCCGGTGGAGTCGGTTGACCGTTTTGATTTCGCAGCGGCGTTACCTCGACCAAATCCACATCGTCTAGGTTTGCGTTCAACCAGTCATCGTAGGCAACAACGCCAACCAAGTACATTTGACCATCTTGAAGAGCGATACCGTCGATGCTGGTGACAATGGTTGAGTTTTCGCTGCAATCGTTGATGATCTTCGCTTGACTGAATCCACTACCGTCGGCGACAGAAGCCCCAGTAAGTTGTGCACCACTCGATTCGATCGTTCGCATGAAGATGGCATAGAAGGTACAGTCTTCTGCTGGATTTACATCCCACGTGACCGTGATTCTGCCGCCATCATCATCCGGGGTGTCAACTGCGGCGACGTTCTCCATCTTTGGTGGAGCAGTGTTGTCATTGAGGCCACCCGTTGGGACAAATGGTCCAACGATGAGGGCGTTCATAATGTCCTCTTGTCCGGCTTCATCCACGCAAGTGAGCCCAAGCCAGTAGGGTTGGCCAGGCGAGAGCGAGAGCACGGTCGAGTTGCCCTCCATCTTCATGACTTCACTTTCGGGAGTAAGTCCTAGGACATCTGTCATCGGTTGAGTCGATGCGTAAATGTTGGTTTGAAGCAGATCAAGGCTTGTGCAGCGCGACCATTCGACATCGAGGTCGCCGTCTTCTCCACCATCATGTGGGCCAGCGTCAGCCCATACAGGTGGCAATGGGACTTCGTCACTTGGTGATGCTGGACCTAGGACTGCTGAGGGTGTACCAAGCCGGCCATCGTCGTATTCAACAACGACAACAGCATAGTAATCCGTGCCATCGACAAGGTCTACGCCATTTGCAGTCGTGACCTCGCTTGAGAGTCGGCTGTGGAGTGAGATCGCCTTGTCGATGGTTCGCGTTTGAAGGACATCTGCAGTGATACCATTGGCATCCCAAACAGGTCCATCATTGACGTACACAAGGTATCGGGCGAAGTCATCATCGTGAACAAGGCTCCATTCAGCCATCAGAGCACCACCGCCATCATCCGGACGATCGATGAGTTCTGACATCGCAATGGGCGTCTCGGTCTTGACGTAATCATAAATCAGGCGCACATGCATGGATCCATTGAGCGGGGAGCGGAGTGTTAACTGAACATATTGAGTTCCATTGATGATGATTCCATTGTCCACGGCCATTTGCATGGTCGTTTCAAAATCAGGATTATTGTTGAGCTCAATTGTGGCGTTGTACTTCAGACTCACAGACTTGGCCCATGTCGCTGCATTACTGACGGGCGAGGTAAAGGCAAGTGGAACTGTTTGGAACAAGATTCCATTCGTACCAACCACGCCAATTGTCGGGTCAAGCGTAGCCGTATTCGTTGCGTTGGCAAGAACGATTGGCATGCCGGGGTGAGTCATATCGCTGATGTCGGTGAATGCCAAGTTGAATCCAACATTCAATGGGTTTGCCTTCCGCAATGAAAACCGTTCAATTTCCTTGTACTGTGCATTGTTTTCGTAGCCAAAGAGGCCGATGTCTTCGGTTGTGAGCCAGATGGCATCCGATGTGATTGTGCCTCCAGTCATCCCATTGCCTTGGAACATTTTCAGTGTGGCATGGGTTGGTGTGCGAGCGCTCAAAATCGAAGCACCATTGGAGCCAATCGTGAGCACATGATCGCCATCACTGACCATCTTTTGAATGGGCCATCCAGCAACTTGGAACGA
>DUIP01000016.1:0-1296 GCA_013330285.1 Candidatus Poseidoniaceae archaeon | reverse complement strand
CCAATATCTGTAGCGATGTGAAGGCCCCACCAATCGGCTGCAAGAGCGTCGACAGTGTTCGAAGACAACTGGTCAAATTTGTGCCATTCAATCGCACCATTGTCATCCATGCTTGTGACGCCAGGTCGTTCAGAGCCCGCTCCATCATGTCCAATGAACAGCGTGGTTGAAGTTGATGTTGTGCCGTCGTTGTTTTGGACGGTTTCAACAGCGGTGGTCAGCGATTGCGCTGAAGTTGCCATGAGACCGCTTCCGCTGTTGTAGAGGGTTGTAGCGTTCGTTAACGTATCCATTTTGACAACACCTGCGGTCGTCGCCATCCAAAGGTCAGTTCCAACCATGACCACGTCTTCAACCACATTTGTTGGCAACCCATCGCTGGTTGTGAGTGGGTTTGCCCAGTCGCTCGTGGTGTAGTCCCACCGGCCAATACCGCCATTCGTAGCGATGTAGAGCATGGTTGAAGATTCAGTGAATGCATTGACGTTGTTTGAAGGCAATCCGCCGAGCAATCTTCCATTTCCAAACCCAGTGCCCGGCGTATAGATTTGCACGCCAGCAGCGGATCCAGAACTTCCTTGCAAACCGATAATCAAATCGTTTCCATAAACGAAGAGCCCATCCATATTGCTGTGGAGTCCACCGTTTATGCGGGTTAAGGTTCCTGTGAGTGTGTCGAGTTTGTACAAGCCTGTTGGCGTTGTTGTGATGTAGAGATCGGTTCCGATTAGTTCCGTGTCTTTGACGACAGAATTTGCAGTCATAGTCCAACCTTGTTGCCAATCAACTGTACCATCTGCTTGACGTTCACCTTGAAGCAAACCTGCTCCGGCAGATCCTCCCCCGTTTCCAAAGCCTTGGCTGGCTCCTTGGGTTGCCACCCATAGATGAGTGCCATTACCTGCCATACTCGTCACTTGCCCACTGACAAGTCCAGGGAAATCAAGCAGTGTGTTTTGTCCGAGTGAACTTACGGTATCGACGTGGCTGTAGCCAGAAGAGCCGCCGGCTTGACCTATGAGCCATTCACTTCCAAGCCATTGGAATGAAGTCACAGAGGAACCTTGTCCGTTGAAGTTCACTTGAGCAGTCGAGCCACCAGATGTGGCAACAGCGCTGTAGCCGCCACCGATGATATTGTCACCGCTCGTACCGATTCCATGGCCGAGCACAAGCATGCTGTTAGAATAATCAATAGCGTCCCACCATACTCGGTCGCTCGGTAAATTGTGATTTGTTGTCGTGATTGGGTTAAGCCAACTGTTTGAGGCATAGCTGTACTTTTTGACATCAGCT
>DUIP01000019.1 GCA_013330285.1 Candidatus Poseidoniaceae archaeon | reverse complement strand
GGTGGACGCACAAGATTGTTCAAAAAAGACGGATACACATTCGACCGGGGACCAACATTCTTTCACTACCCTGAAGTGATCGAAGAAATCTTCCAGGCCATTGGCCGAGACGCCCACAAAGAACTCGGATTGATGCCACTTGATCCGATGTACCGCCTTGTGTTTGGGGCTGGAGGTCACATTGACGCCACAAGTAATCTCGAAGAAATGACCGAGCGCATCCGGGAACTCGCTGGCGATAAGAACGCGAACGGATTCAAGAACTATGTCAAGCAAAACCGCAAAAAATTGAACTTCTCCAAGCAATGCTTGCAGACTCCATGGTCAAGCCCTATGGATATCCTCACCAAGCGCGCCATGCGAGTGGCGACCGTGCTCAAGCCTTGGGCTAGCGTTGCTGGTGATCTTGGTAAGCACTTTGATGACGAACGAATCCGACTTGCAATGTCCTTCCAAACAAAATACCTCGGCATGAGTCCCTTCCATGCACCTTCATTGTTCACCATTCTTGCCTTCCTCGAGTATGAACATGGTATCTTCCACGCCAAGGGCGGCTTGGGAAGCATTACAGCTCGTATGGGCGAGATTGCAGAAGAGATGGGCGTAGAGATCCGACTCAGCACACCTGTCAAGTCCCTCATCTATGAAGGGAAAACCGTCACTGGAGTCCGAATCGATGGCGCTGAACTTATGGCTGACAAGGTCGTTGTCAACGCTGACTTTGCTCATGCTATGACCACACTCGTTCCAGACGAAAAGCGAAAGAAATGGTCCAACAAGAAGTTGGAAAAGAAGGGATATTCGTGCTCCACTTACATGCTGTACCTTGGTGTTGACAAGCAATATGATCTGCCTCATCACCAAATCTATGCCTCTTCAGAATATGAAAACAACCTCAAGGACATTACCAATCATCGACTGACTTGGGATGACCCTTCAGTCTACGTTCAAAATGCTTCAATCACCGATGATTCGCTCGCCCCGGATGGACACTCCACGATCTACGTGCTCGTGCCTGTGCCCAACCAGCACGAGAGCATCGTTTGGGATGACATCAAAGCAGATTTTAGAGAAACCGTCGTCAAGCAACTTTCGAAACTCGGCTACGATGACATTGGAGACCACATTGTCTCTGAGACCATCATCACTCCAGACGACTGGGGCGCCTCTGATATCTACCGTGGTGCAGTGTTCAACCTCACCCACGATCTCAAGCAAATGCTCTGGCGGCGCCCTCACAACAGATTCGAGGAAGCAAACAACCTCTACATCGTCGGTGGTGGCACCCACCCAGGCAGTGGCCTTCCTACCATCTTTGAAAGCGCACGAATCAGCAGCAAGCTCGTCCTTGCAGACCTTGGCATGCGACCTGATTGGAACGGAGTTGATTCTTGGTTCAAAGACGTGAAGCGACCAAAGGTTGCTGCACGTCCAACGCCTCAACCTGCCGTTCGTGGAACAGCGGGTGAAGGTCATGCTGCGTGAGCGTACCTTGATTCTCTGTGTATGTCTTTTCCTGCTCTCTGGTTGTGTAGAACCGGGATCCTTGAATGAAGAACGGGCGGATTCACCACCAATTCACATGAGTTTTGAAGCCCCTACGCTCGACCGAACTGAAGATGGTGGAGCGGTCTTCAACCTTGAGGAAACCCTTGTTGATGGGCCTGTGCTCATGCTATGGATTGGTGCCAGTTGCTCAGGTTGCCATGATTGGACTGAGCTGATCCGTACCTCAATGGATGAAGGTGCTTTCAACAATTCAACGATCAACGTTGTGAGTGTCCATCGATGGGCTCAATATGAATCGCTTGAGGATGTCGAGGACACATTCGGTGTTGAATCAAATCAAACACACTACACACCGTGGACGGTGGTGACGCCATCCTTGACCACACCCACCTATGAATTCGGGACCAAGGA
The DNA here is from genome assembly GCA_013330285.1 of Candidatus Poseidoniaceae archaeon. Classification (GTDB taxonomy): domain Archaea; phylum Thermoplasmatota; class Poseidoniia; order Poseidoniales; family Poseidoniaceae; genus MGIIa-L1; species MGIIa-L1 sp8160u. Next base: position 2,337 of record DUIP01000019.1, on the reverse strand, counting down.
TGCGACGGGATACCCTCTCTACGAGGCGTACGGAAACCCTGGAACACCTACCCTCCAATTGATCGATCAAGCAGGGGCCCTCGTATGGCAATCAAAGACCTACTGGGCAAACGAAACCCTCCTCTTGGAAGCCATCACGTTCTTTGATGAAGATGGAAGTTGATTGCAGCCAAATGGGTGACTGCGACCAACCAGCCCTACAAGGCGAATGGTGAACCTCAAAGACCCCAGCGTGTTGGATGATAACAACCGCCTTGCGGCGGTGGGTGAACTAGATGGGTGAAGGCATCAAACTTCCAGTCCTCAATGGGTTGGGACGCACAAATCGAATCGACAATTGGCTTCGCCAGCCATTGGCCATGGGCATCGCCCTTACGGCAGCAATGATTTACACCGCAGTGAGGCTTTTCCTCTACCCGGACACCATCCACTACGACCTGAACGGCGCAACAGTCATGTCCCCAATTTTCTCACCAAACGTCCTCGAATGGGAATTGTTTGGACTCAAAGACTGGGACCACCCAAGTTGGGTGAACGCTGCAATCCTTGTGCTTTGGATTCCATTTGGTTTCCGAGGCACATGCTACTACATGCGTCGAGTCTACTATCGTACCTTTTTCGCAAGTCCTGTTGCTTGCTGGGTTGATGAACCTGAGATCAACAAGAAAATAGGCTACAAAGGTGAAAAGCAATTATTCATCTTCAACAACCTGCACAGGTATTTCCTCTACGCAGCGATGATTATCATTGTCATCAAGTGGTGGGACGTCACTCACACCTTGCACTTCACAGAGGGAGCAACACAAGGATGGGGCATCTGCATCGGAACACTTGTGATGGGCATTGAGGCCTTTTTACTGAGCATGTACGTGACTTCATGTCACGCACTTCGCCATCTTGCAGGTGGCGTTCTTGACCGATGGACCACACCAATTGCAAAACTTCGAGGGAAGTTGTTCGGGCGCATCAGCGTGTTCAACCGCTCCCATGGCTTCTGGTTCTGGACATCCCTGATCTTTGTGTTCTTAGGCGACCTATGGGTCCTGGCTGTTGACGCCGAACTCTTGAGCGATATGGTGCTCTTTGCGCTTTGAGGTGAAATGAGATGACTGAAGATTACACCAAACACGAGTACGACGTCATTGTCATCGGTGCCGGAGGCGCTGGATTACGAGCAGCAATTGAAGCTGCACGAAGCGGAGCAAAAACCGCAATCATCACGAAATCCTTGCTTGGAAAAGCACACACGGTCATGGCCGAAGGAGGTTGCGCAGCAGCCCTGCAAAACGCTGACCCAAGAGATGGCTGGAAGGTGCACTTCCATGACACCATGAAAGGAAGCAAGTGGCTGGCTGATTGGCGCATGGCTGAATTCCACGCCAAGGAAGCTCCAGACCGAGTTCGTGAACTTGAGCAATGGGGCGCAGTGTTCGATCGAACCCCAAACAACCTCATCAATCAGCGAAACTTTGGTGGCCACACCTTCCCAAGGCTTGCTCACGTTGGTGACGCCACAGGTCTCGAACTCATCCGAACATTGCAAGAGCGTGGTATCCACGAAGGTATTGACATCTTCATGGAGTACACCGTGCGTCACCTGTTGAAGGAAGGCGACCGCGTCACCGGATGTGTTGCATACACCCGCGTTGATGGCGACTTCCACGCCTTTTCTGCAAAGTCAGTTGTTCTTGCTACTGGCGGTATTACTCGGTGCTGGTCTGTCTGCTCCGGATCATGGGAATACACAGGTGACGGTCACGCCCTCGCCCTCTGGGCTGGCGCAGAACTGCGTGACATGGAGTTTGTTCAATTCCACCCGACTGGAATGGTTTGGCCACCATCGGTTCGAGGTATTCTCGTGACCGAGGGTGTTCGAGGCGAAGGCGGACGGCTCACCAACTCCGAAGGCGAGCGATTCATGTTCGATTATGTTCCAGAGATGTTTGCTGGTGACCACGCCGATACCATTGAAGAAAGCGATCAGTGGGTTGAAGAAGTGGTATCGGGTAAACTCGCAACTGTCCGCAGACCACCTGAGTTGTTGACACGAGATGTTGTCGCTAAAGCAATCAACTCCGAAGTCAAGGCTGGAAGAGGCTCACCCCACGGTGGAGCCTTCCTCGACATTTCTCATCGAGGTGAAGAAGCCATTCTCAAGAAGCTTCCATCCATGCATCACCAATTCAAGGAACTTGCAGGCGTGGACATCTCCAAGGAAGCAATGGAAGTCGGACCGACTGCACACTACGTCATGGGCGGCGTCCGAGTGAACGCTGAGACTCAAGAAAGCAATGTCCCTGGGCTCTATGCCTGTGGTGAAGTTGCATCTGGCCTTCA
>DUIP01000018.1 GCA_013330285.1 Candidatus Poseidoniaceae archaeon | reverse complement strand
CGGGAGGTTGATTTGGGTTTGTTGCGTGCCTGAAAGTTCGATTTTTGCCTTTTCTGCCGCTTCCTTCAGCCGAGACATTGCCTGGGCGTCCTTGCTCAAGTCAATACCAGTGTCGCGCTTGAACTCAGCAATCATCCAATCGATGACTTGGTCGTCGAAATCATCGCCACCAAGTTTGTTATTCCCTGCTGTGGCCTTCACTTCAATTTGAGGCTGGCCATCGACTTGGTAAATTTCCAAAACTGAAACGTCAAAGGTACCTCCTCCCAAATCGTAAACGAGAATGGTTTGATCTTCACCCTTATCGACGCCGTAAGCAAGCGCTGCTGCTGTTGGTTCGTTGATGATTCGGAGCACTTCCAATCCTGCAATGCGCCCGGCATCTTTTGTTGCCGTTCGCTGTGCATCGGTGAAGTAAGCAGGGCATGTAATCACTGCTTCCTTAATTTCGTGACCCAGGTACGCTTCTGCATCTGCTTTCAACTTCTGTAGAATAAACGCTGAAATTTCTTGAGGCGTGTAGTCTGTGCCATCGACATTTGTTTTCCAATCTGTACCCATGTGCCGCTTGACTGACATCATTGTTCGGTCTGTGTTGGTCACGGCTTGTCGCTTGGCGGTCACGCCAATCATCCGTTCGCTTCCGTCTTTGGCAAACGCCACTACAGATGGGGTTGTTCGTGCGCCTTCTGCGTTCGCAATGACGACGGGTTCTCCGTTTTCGATCGTTGCTACGCAGCTGTTTGTTGTTCCTAGGTCAATTCCAATTACTTTGCTCATTTTTTCACTTCCTTATGTTTTCAAAAGATGGGGATACCACCGTCGTCCTCATCGTCATCATCGTTAGAATCACCTACATCGATGCTGACGTCTGGTGCCTCAATGGTCTCGTCGTCATGTTCGACGGCAGAGCCTTGTGGCGTGAGTTTGAGAGTGATGTCGAGGATGCCGTTATTCAACGACCAATCGACCAGGTCTTCGCAGGGGTGAGGCAGTTCAATTTGAGCCAAAGGGGCCGGCATTGTGTCTTTGATGACTGAAATTCGGTTTCCTTTGCGCACGAGTTCGAGTTCGAGTTCGCTCTCCTCGACGTCACCACGAAGGGTGAAATCAACGGTCACTGCCATATTCCAGCCGTCAAGATAGACATCGTTTGCTGGGATGTTGATGACATCATCGAGTGATTCTTTGACTTCTGGTGCTTTGATTTCAACTGGGCTGGCATCAACTTGGATGTCCATGCCTAGATTGCTGAGAATGTCTTCCATGGATTTTCCAGATTGAAACATTTTGGCCAGTTGGGACAAATCGAAGTTGAAGTTCACATCACCTTTTGCGATTTTTTCTGCATCAAGGCCCATGTTCTCAAATTGTGATCGGAATTGCTCCATCATTCCACGAATCTGTTCTTTGTCCATGTGCATGCCCATGTTACGGAACATTTCCACAAGTTGTTCAATCAGTTTTTCTTCCCAATCTTCACCATTTGTCATGCACTCGTCACCCCACTACTGAACCATCGGTTATGTAGTGGGGATTGAGTCACCCTATATGAAGGTCTCCAAATCCGGTGATGGCTCAAATACTCACCGAAAGGATGAGCGGAGGCCAAACTCTTGTATAATTCAGGAGTGTAGCCAGTGCAATGAATGAGTCGGATACAGTGCTTGAGTTTTCGGCTGGACAACGCTTCGGTGCTGGATTCTTTGGAATATTCATGATTTGTTTTGGCATGCCATTCACTCTAACTCCTCTTCTCATCTTGCCAGAAGCATTGGGTATTGGCGATGTTTTTATGTCGATTTTCTTGATCTGTTTTTGTATTCCGTTCCTGTTAGCCGGTCTTGCGGTACAATATTTTGGATTCACCTCACTTCGAGCAGCCCTCTTTCCAAACAGCGTAAAAGCTCGAAAAACGCTCACCGACTGGAGTTCAGATGTTGCGGATAAGCCTCTATCTGCCAGTGAAGCCGTCAATTATTTCAATTCGGAATCCCCTGCTGAGCAGAGATCAAAAACAAAGAAGATCGACGTAGAAAAGTCCGAGAATTTCTGGGACAGTGTCGATGACAAATCCGACGAGGCTTGACACACGAATTAAAAAAGTGATACGAGGCGTGAAAACTGTGGCGGCTATGGACGATGATGGGGTTTCAGAAGAACAGAACCCTCTGCGATCTCTGTGGAAATATGTAGCGGGTTCAACACTTGTTGCATCGATGTGTTGCCTGCCATCCGTAGTTATGGTTATGTTTGGCCTGGCAACTGTTTCAACTGGAGCGGCTTTATCCGATACGTTGTATTGGGGCGAAGATGGATTCGGTTGGTTCCGCGGCACAATGCTGTTGTTAGCGCTTCTTTGTGTTGTTTGTGGACTTGTGTTCTATTTCCGTAATCAAGGCATCTGCACACTGGATCAAGTGAAGCGAGAACGACGTAAAGTCATCAACACCTCATTGCTAGTCATTACAGTATCGTACCTTCTCTACCTCCTGTTCAACTACGTGATTCTCACAGAACTCGGTATTGCAGTCGGCCTGCCATGGGAGTCCAGCCGAGAGTCCTACATGTTCTGGAAGTAATCACACTCGGCCTGAGGTGGTTTTGCAACCAACCCCCCAATCTCCATCCTGCATCGCAGACCTGGTCGCTTCGAGCAGGCGATCTTCAGGCGTTGTGATGTCAAGTGTCCCTTGGTGGAATGCAACAGCAATACAAGT
>DUIP01000090.1 GCA_013330285.1 Candidatus Poseidoniaceae archaeon | reverse complement strand
TACCGTTCTCGTCCCAACAAACAAATCCGGTTCGATTACTGGGAGTCTTTTCTTGGACGACGGAAATGGAGCGACTGCACAAGAAGTGTTCATGCTTGAAGTGATGACTCGAAAGTACGAGGTGACTTGGAAAACAATGGAACTGGAATACAGTTGGGATGAATACCTTGCTCAGGGAGAAGAATGGCAAGGTAACATTACGCCGGGTAGCGAAGGAAGGGTGCTTGATTTCGAAGGCGTTCTCACTCTCGACCAGGACCTCCTCGCCCCACAGGATAACTTCACCCTCAACCTGTTTATCGTCGATGACAATTTCAAGCGCTCTGACCAAACTGCTGGAGCGAACCTCACCTCAAATGAATCCGCAACAGCCACTGTAGCCGGTGACGGCTTGAACGGATTTGGAGAAGATGGTATCTTCGAATCGGATTCTGAAGAGGCGCTTATGGCCTTCTTGCTCTCAAATCCAAATGAGCGTTCAGGGCAAGGCGATTGGGTCTGGTCCGTCGTTGCTCAGCAAGCAGACCCAGATCCTTTGTTTGAGGGCGCACCAGATCCAGACCCCGGAAACGATTGGTCCTTGATCATCATCGTCAAAGTTCACGTACCCCAACTGGTCGAAATCGCCTACGAGTGACCACATTGTCCAATGGAAAGGCGTATCAATCACCAACCCTTCGCATGAGTTGATTGCCATGGTCGATACGGTCGAAATTAGTCGAGTCAACATCCGAGATTCGTTGTCCTTGGACGTGTCGGTGTGGATGCATCATCCGGACGATATGGACTTCAGGCCATCACTTTCAGTTGCCGGAAACACGTTCAAAATTTCAAGTATTAGCGATGGTTCAACCCTTGCAACCATCGATTTGGATGACGACCAAATGGAAGCTGTGGTTCGAGATGAAGCTGCAGAATTGCGAGTGAAATTCCAAGTCCGAGGCATGCACGGCGAACTCAATACCATTCACCCAATCATCGCAGATGGAAAGGCAAAGAAGTTGGCTACTGCGAACTGGAAAACCACCCAAAAAGTGACATTTGAGTGAAATTTCGCCCTTTTCAGGAGCGGGACTGCCACCGTTTCTTTGATATTGGTTCAATTCGATTTTCCAACTATGCCACCACGTCGAGAGGGAAAAGGTTCCCAAAAACGAGCACGATTTGAACGACTGAAAATTGAGATTTTACGCTTTGTCGGAGCGAACCCCGGATGCTCAGCCCAATCGATTGTGGCCAGTCTCTCCAATGACAAATCCATGCGTAATCACGGCCTCACACCGCGAAAAGTTGGTTTCTTCATCCCTCGCCATCTTGCAGACCGTTTGGAGTGGTGGCAAGATCACCGCGCAGGACGTCGGGTCTATGGCGAACTTGGCTGCTCTGAGGCGCCGACAAAACAGTAAATCTTGTCTGTACATTGGGGTCGCGCTCATGTACGGTGGCCGGCCACGCATGGTCATGGCAGCCTCGGTCGCAGCATACTTCGACTTGGATGGCACCCTCCTGGATGCCTCAAGCGAGAAGACCCTTGCTGCTGAACTTGGGAAACGCCGGCCATGGAGAATTCCAGTCGGTGCAGTCAGTTGGACTCTGGGCTTCGTTGGCAATCTCCTCAGGGGCCGCGCAGTCTACGATGCAGCGAGGAACCGCGGGCATTTCTCATTCGCTTCGTGGAAGGTACTCGACGCATACTCCCAACGATTGGCCAAGGAAAAATTAGCACAGCGGGTGACCGACGAAGCAAAGGCAAAACTCGAGTGGCATCGTGAACAAGGCCATCGCCTTGTTCTCGTCACGGCGACGATTGCCCCTATGGCTGAAGCAATGGGTGAAGTCCTCGGCATGGACACGGTCTATGGCTGTGGCCCAGCGGTCCGGGAAGGTGTGCTTAGTGGATCTGAACGTGGTTGGTCCGTGCCTCGAAGAAAGGGCAAGGTCCCAGTGGTTCAAGCCGATGCATTGGAGCACGGACACGATTTATCAGCGTGTTATGGCTATGGCAATACGCATGCAGACTCTTGGTTTATGCGAATCACGGGCCATCCAGTCGCCATCAACGCGGAAGGTCCACTCCGCCGTCTTGCAGATGAGGAAGGTTGGCCAAGCCACGAATGGCGGATCTAATCCAAAGCCCACACGTTGATGCTCATCAGCAAAAATCAACCCTCGAACTTGGTCCACTCATGTTCAGGGGCATACCTGTAATACCATGTTCCAGAATTCCCTGGCCATTCAATCCAGTAGGTTCCTTTGTCATCCAATTCACCTTGCGAATGGATCGATGGGGCGATTGACATCTCATGATTGCCATCACTTGTTGTCATGGCCAATTTTTCATCAAGAAGTTTGGATCGGTCTCCCGTATCAATGACCTCAGATAGACCGAAATATGCCTCGTTGTGAGCGATCTGATACAACTCGCTCGGCGTAGAGGCTTGAAGTTCACCAATCAAGATGAACAACTTTTCACGGGTCTCTTTCTTGATTTGATTGTTGGTAAATCGTGCAGTAATGTCGCCCTTTAAATCAACTAATTCTTCGGCCAATTCCTCTGGATTAGCGTGATAGGCTTGAACCAATGATTGAAGGTAGGTCAACTCATTACGTTCTTCTTTGGTCAGCTTGGAGTTCTTGCGCAACACCTGCACCCAGCGGAATGTATCGGGAAGCATCGCTGCAACTGCATTGGTTTGGAGCAGCGTAAACAGCGCAAGGAGAATCGCACCGACTCCTACTGTTGTGGTGACCACGCCACCCTCGCCAGAAAAGAAGGATTCAAGCGCTGTATTCGTCTCCTCCTCGCTGGATTCAACCTGAACACAACCATTCTCATCAACAATTGCACCCTGCGCGGTTCCAGGGCAATTATCCTCCACGTCCGATACACCATCATTATCCGAATCAACAGGGAGTGTGGTCTCGTTTGTCTCGTTGGTTTCGTTTGAATCGTCCTGTTCAAACACATCAGCAATACCATTACCATCTTGATCTAAGCACCCAAAGTAGGCATCGGCGGTCGAATTTCCTAACACATCAGGGCAATAATCTGGCTGAGTTGCATTGGCAATGAACACTCCAGTCCATTCTGACATTCGACTCGCATTCCATGAAGTGTCGGCCCAATTATCTCCATATCCATCGCCATCGCTGTCAAGCCACTGGGTTGCATCCAGTGGGAAGTCATCCACTGCATCT
>DUIP01000089.1 GCA_013330285.1 Candidatus Poseidoniaceae archaeon | reverse complement strand
CATCACTGCTATCGCTGAGACCGCTGCTCTGGCATGCGGTTCCAAGCGAGGCTCGATATGCTCTTGTTCTGCGCCTGGACCAATAATACCTAGGCCGACTGGTTTCTCATGAACGAGTTGTAATTCGATGATGGATTTGATGACGGCTTGACCCATCGCCAGTCCATGTTGTGTTTGACCTCGTTCAATGATGCCAAGGCAGGCCACTGCAGCGATGCCCTCATCCGCAAGCAAGCGATCGACGGCAAGGGGAACTTCCATTGCTCCTGGGACCCATACCACTGATTCAACATTCAAATCATGCTTATTCGCTTCATCTTTCGCCCATTCGAGCATGCGTTCAATTTCGTTCTTGTGGAATGAACCACAGACCAGTGCTATCGATTGATTCATGATGATACCTCATTGTGTTGTGAAAGATAACGTTCGACCGTGGCGACAATCGTTTGAGTTGATGAATCAATTTCAAGGTTCACTGCGTCGCCAATAGAGCGCTGTCCTAAGGTCGTCAGTCGCAGTGTTTCAGGAATAATGTGAAGCTTGAACGCCCCGTCTTGAACTTCACCAACCGTGAGAGAGATGCCATCAACCCCGATGTAACCCTTCTCCAAGACGTACTTTCTCATCTCTTCAGGAACAAGAACTTGGAAATCCATACCTTCACCCAACTCTGTTGCCGTTTGAATGCGTCCAGTGCCCATGATGTGGCCCGACAACAGGTGGCCCCCTATTTCATCACCAAACGAAAGAGAGCGCTCGACGTTGACCTCCGAGCCCACAACAAGTTCGCCAATGGTAGTTCTGTGAAGCGTTTCTTGAATCACATCAAAGTTGACGACGGGCCCATCGATCTGTGTTGCTGTCAGGCACACTCCGTTGATGGCTACACTCGCCCCAATGGCGAGGTCATTGGTGTTTGGCAGTTCAATGCTCAGCGTGCGAATCGTGGTTCCATCGACAATGGCTTCGATACGCCCTTTGCCCTGAACGATACCGGTGAACATCAATCATCACCTCGTTCGTTGGTTTGGGCACGTTCCAAAATTCGTGCAATGATTTTTCGTGTGCCGTCCAAGTCCTCTGACAACCCTTCGACTCGAGTTACTGCAATTCCTTCGTAGCCAAGTTCAGTGAGTTTGGCACGGATTCGATCTTCGGCATGTTCTTGATCGTACCCTAAGGCGATTACATCGGGATTGATGGTCGGAAGAATATCAAAGATGGGCACATCGGGAGGATTGCCAATCACGGCAGCGTCGACTGGCTTCAAGCCCTGGACCATGCGTAGGCGTAAGTCCTGTCCTGTCACTGGTTCATGCTTTCGCTTTCGAACCGTGTCATCGTGGGCAACCACAACAGTAAGGTGATCACCGAGTGCTTTGGCTTGCTCCATGTAATGCAAATGACCGGCATGAAGCAAGTCAAACACACCCACCGCCATCACGCGCTTCATAGCCTCACCTAATCTTGTCATCCTGCACTTGCACAAGGTTCTACCGGCCGAATCAAATCCCTAGAGCATCGATGAGTTGTGCACCTTCCAAGAACGGAATATTTCGTTCTTTGGCCCACGCTCTTGCGTCTGACACAGACAATGCATTGTCGCCATCTGGCTGCAACATCTCAGCACCGATGACCACTGGTGTCATGCCTGCTAAGCGAGCAAGCCCAACTGCGAGTTCGGTGTGGCCTTGGCGACGTGAAAGGCCACCTTCTGTTTCTCTGCAGACAGGGATGTGACCCGGTGTTCTGAATTCTTTACCAAGCGCCACTTGTGCAGCTTCACCACTGACCTCTGCCTGGATCAATTCCTCTGTCAATTCTGCAAACCTCCGCGTGGTGAGCGCTCGGTCGTGATCCGTAATTCCCGTGTAGGTCTTTCTGTGATTGAGGGAGAGGGTGAAGGCAGAGCGAGCATCATAGCGCAAATCATTGGTCACCAAATGATTGAGCACGTTGTGTTGATTGACAAGCGCTGGATGTGTGTGGAGGTCTTGGAGAAACGGGAGGGAGAAACGTTCCCCTACATCGTGGCCGATTGCCAAAAAGAGCAGACCGCCGCAATCGAGACGAAGTTGCCTCATGGTTTTGGGCTCAGCACATTGGCCGGGGAACAAAAGGTCGGTTTCTCCTTCTCGCTTTTCGGAGTCAAAAAGACACACTGGCTTCCCGTTCTTGAACGCATCAACAGCAGCCTGAACTTCATCCTCCATGGTGCATGCTCAACGGAAGGAGTTCATGAAGGGTCGTATGCATTCACCATCAGCAGGGGCCATGAAATCACAAGATTTTGCGGACAGCCAACGGAAAGGGATTATCATAGGATGGCCCTTGGCTTGAACCTGCGGGGATGCCAAGTATGCCAGTAAAACTCGGACCTGCAGGCGTACCATTGTCATGCAAAGGACGCACAATCGTCGAAGGAATGGACGATATCATCTCTCTCGGACTTGAAACCATGGAAGTCCAAACCGTTCGAATGGTGGCTCCAAATCACTTCGAACAGTACTGGCAAGCCGGTGTCCTGGCCAACAAAACTGAATTTGAAATGAACATTCACGGCCCTTACTACTCTGAGTTGCTCGGCAACCGAGTCGAGCGTGGCCGCTCGTTAGCGAAGATTGAATCAACACTCCAAGCCGCACGAACCATCAACGCAAGACACATTACCCTTCACGCTGGCCATTATGGCGGCATGAGTCCCGGCTCTGCAGCAAATGAGCAAGTGGCGAATGTGTTCGCTGGTGTGGTCGATCGTGTCGCAGAAATTTGGCACGACGATGAGGATGAGTTCCCCGTCTTCCCTTGGATCAAGAACGGTACACCTTCCAAGATTGGAATTGAAACTTCTGGGCGACAGGAATTGTGGGGCAGCCTTGAGGAAGTCCTCGAAGTGGTCAATCACGTTGAGGGAACAATCCCTGTGCTCAACATCGCCCACATCCACGCCCGAGGCCATGGGAAGATGCGTACATCAGAAGACTATGGCGAATTGTTTGACGAAGTGCGTGAAACGATTGGTACAAAGGAGTTTTATTGCCATTTCTCAGGTGTTGAACACCGAACTGGAAATGCTATGCACTACACCCAGATCAAGAAATCAGATTTGAACTTCGAACCTTTGGCTGAATTTATTGTTGAAGATGGTGGTTGGTTGGACATCACCCTGATTTCAGACTCACCGCTTCTCGAACACGATGCCATGTACATGTTGCAGAGCATCGAAAAGTCAAGGCATCGCCAACTTGAGCGAAAGGCTCGAGAAAACCGACGACGCGCCTTAGCAGCACAAACCGGCACCACGCCCGCAGCCTTGGCCGCAAAAGAAGCCCAACAAGCAGCCCTTCGTCCCGATGCAACGTCTGGTGCAAAGAAGGCGGAAGAAGCACCTGCAGCGGAAGTTGCAGAAGAAAAGGCCCCTGCAAAGGAAGAAAAGCCCGCTAAGAAAGCACCAAAAAAGAAAGCAACCAAGGCAAAGGCGGAAGAGAAGAACGATGATGTCTTTGACTTCGAAGAAGACGACGATGACTTGTTCTGAACCGCTCGCAGTATTGCAAGACCTTCACAAACCCCTTTCCCGACGTGTTCAACTGTGGGAATCAAGATAAATGAAGTGGACAGCGTGAGCATTGTTCACCATGGCACATATCGCAATTCTTGGACTTGGAAACTGGGGGACTGCAATTGCCCGCATGTGGCTTGCTGATGGACATCATGTCAAAGGTTGGACCATTGAACAGGAAGTCTACGAAACGATCACAATGGAAGGTATCAACAAAAAATACCTTCCAAATCACCCCGTCGAGGGAATGGAAGCAACAATGCACATCGAAGAAGCACTCGACGGTGTTGAGATTGTTGTTCTCGCCGTCCCATCATCAGTCATCCTCGGTGTTGTCGATCAGATCATCCCCCATCTTCGACCTGGACACGTGCTTTTGGACTTAGCAAAAGGCCTCGCACCGGGAAACCAACTCATTTCACAAGCGATTCACGAAAAACTGCATGCTGCTGACAAAAACAATCCGTTGGCCGTCGTCACTGGACCAACGATTGCCCCAGAAGCTGCAGGAGGTGTCATGACCACGGCTCTTGTCGCAAGCGAAGACGTCTCTGTAGCCAAGCATTTAGCCTCAACCTTGACCACTCAAACCTTTATTCTCCACCCGGCTGCTGATCCTGCTGGTGCTGAATTATGGGGCGCGTTCAAGAACGTCGTAGCGCTTGCTTGCGGCCTTGTTGACGGCTTGAAACAGGTTGGAACCCTCGGCGGTGACAACCTCAAAGCAGCAATTTTCATGGCCGGTTTCAAAGAAGGGTGCTTGCTTCTTCCCAAACTTGGTGCTCGAGCTGAAGTGGCCTTTGGTCCTGCAGGCTTGGGTGATTTGTACGTCACAGCGACTTCACCTCATGGCAGAAACCGGTCCATGGGCGAAAAACTTGGTACTGGCCTTACGCTTCAACAAGCCCTCGACGAGATGCACATGGTCGCTGAAGGTGTGCGCGCAGCCCAGATGTTCGGTGAACGGGCAGAGGCTTTGAACATTCAAATCCCATTCACAAAGGCCCTCAACACATTACTGGAAGGGTATATTGACGCCGAAGAGTGCTGCCGTCGCATGGTTGCTTTGCATTGAAGTGCCCTGATTGTAGGTCTCAATCAATCGGTGTTGTTTTCATCTATGGCCTCGTGGCTGTAGCATGGCCGAAGACCTAACTGAATTGGAAGCACGCATCTTTGAGTGGATTCGTCAATCTGATTTCGAAACAGTAGCATGGTCAACAGCAAAGGCTGCTCGCTCGTTCAAGGTCAAGCAAGACGAAGTCTACGAAGCGGTCGCAGCGCTGACCCGCAAGGTGCCAGATCGAATTCAAGTGTTCTACAAAGATGGAGCAGTTCACATCGCAGCTGAGTGAACTGATTATTCTCAGTTGAATCTTGAGTATGTGAACTATCAAATTCCAAAATTCTTCAAGAGCATAAGCCATGTTGGCTTTCGTACATCACCTTCTTCGTTGACAAACGAACGTACAGCCATTGAGAGCAAATCAATCACCACGACAACGATGAAAATCAAGATGAGCAGGGCCAGGACTTTGTCATACTGCAAGAATTTCAGGTACGTGCTGATGTAGTATCCAATACCACCTGCACCTACAATACCGATCACGGTTCCATGCCTGACGTTGTATTCGAACATGAACATCAATTGGCTCAGAAGATGGTTACTGTTTTCTGGAATGACGATGTTGAGGAGAATGCTGGAACGGCCAAGCCCCATTGCTCGACCTGCTTCAAGAGGATCGTTCGGCATGCCTTCAAAGACTTCATATTGCAATTTCCCTAGATAGCCAATAGTGTAGAAGGTCATGGCTAAAACGCCAGATAGAGGCCCAAAGCCGATGACGATCACGAACAATATGGCCCAAATAAGACTGGGTAAACTGCGCACAGCCGAAAGGAACACCCGTGCCGGAAGAGCAATCGAAAGAGGCATAAGATTTCGCGCAGCAAGTGATGAAAAGAAGATAGCCCCAATGAATCCTAGAATGGTGGAGACGAATGCGATTTTCAGAGTTTCCATCATGCCGAGGTAGCCGACCGAACAAAAGAACTCAATGTCTTGCTCACACACGGGATAGGATCGAGCCTCTAGTACACTCCAATTTGGTGGCCACATGCTTTCAGAAAAAAAGACGCTTAGGTTTGATAAGCCCCCTTCCAAACGACCCCAATCTCCTTCGACAAGACCGTCAAGCGTACGCCAGGCCAAGAAAAAGAGAAGAACCACGATACCATATAATCGGTATTTCATTCCTCTTCCCCCTTTAGCGAGTGAATCTCCCACTCTTCGATGGACATGTCATAGAAGCACTTGTCCTTGATTTCCCACACACGGGTTGCAAATTCCTTGGCATTGTCTTCGTGATGTTCAACCATAATCACAGCAGTTCCTTTGCTTACAAGCCCCTGTACTGCGCCCAAAACGATATCCACATTATGCTGATCCAATTCTCCAAGGAATTCATCTGCAAGCATTAATTGAGGGCGTTGAGCCAAGGTCCTCGCTGTCGCCACACGCCGTTGTTGCCCGCCGGACAATCGACGCACAGGTTCTGAGGCCTTTTCCTCAATCCCAAGCGTACGAATCGCATCATATGTGCGTTCTTTCCGCTCTTTGAACATCGTTCTTGACCAAGGAATGTTCAGCCTCGCTCCTAGAGATACATTGTGAGCGACCGTAGCGTGTCGAACCAGTCCAAGCCGCTGTGGGATGTACCCCAAACCCCCTCGGCGTTCAACATGAAGATCAAAATCACCTTCCAACGGCCGAACGAGCCCCGCGATGGTACGAACAAGTGTGGTTTTACCAATCCCAGAAGATCCAAGGATGGCAATGATTTCTCCCGGCCTGACCTCCAGCGTAATCGGTTTACAGAGAGGCTCATTGTAGCCAATCACAAGACCATTCAGGGATAAGATGGCGTCGTCACTCATAGCATCCCCTCTGTTGACCCTACAAGCGGGTCTTTTTCAAACGGTTGGAGCCCAACTCAACAAAACCGTTGAGCTTCATGTTTGATTTTTGCGTCATGAGCGCCTCCTTAGATGTCGACGAAGCAATCCACCGTTGGGTGAGGCGACTGGATTGCTCCGCCGACGGTTTTCATTCAAGGAAGACACCTTGCGAATTCACTCCGTAATTTCATACTTCGAGTCGAAGTAGGAAGAAATACCAGGGATTGCACTGATGAGGCTACTGTAGCTGCCAAGGTGTTCTTGGGAGTTCACCTCGACCAATCCACCTGTGTTCAACACGTTGGACAAGATTTGATCGCCGCATACCTCCACAGGGGACGTGGAGTCGACTTGCTGAGTGACCATAGAGTAGCAGCCAGTGTAATTCTGACCCTGGATCGGGTAATCTTCAACGTACATTTCATCGTTCAACGCTAACAAAGCATTGAGAATTGCGGTTCTTGTTTGGACATCAAGCGTCGCTGGATTGTACATCACAGGATGAGAAGGTGCAGAACCGTACGAGGGGAGAAGAATGTATTCAGATTCTGGCAAACACCAATCGGCGTTGTCACTGGAATCTTCATTCCCACAGTAGGAAGCAATTGTTGAATCCTTGGCAAAGGCCACATCACCGACACCTTCGGTCAAGCACTTTACTGCGCCAGAGTAGGAGTAGTAGGGGGTGCCAGAGTCAGGAATGCTTGCGTTCTCGTTGAAGAATGAGGTGATGGTATCTCGAAGTGATTCAATATCATCTTGTGGCCCAACAACAGGAGCATAACCTTGAGAGATCAAGTGACCCATCGGAAGAAGCATTCCGGCGGATTTGAGCCATCCTGTGTGGCAGGAGGTTTTTCCTTCCATCATGGCGAAAGGATCGGTTGATGAATCGTCATCGAGGTAGGCATTGGCAATATCAGAACCATTGAGCACAACAGCGTGAGCATCGTAGTGTGTTCGTCCATCCGACTTCAAATCGGCAGCCATGGCTGCGAGTCCGTACTCTTTCCAGCCGACCCAAGCAGCACCGCCGTCCATGAACGCAATATCTGCATTACCAAAGCGAAGAGCTTCGATGATGGCGCCTTCTGAAGCAACCGGATACAGCGTCACAGTGACCCCGGTTTGTTCTGCAATAAAATCAGCCAAAACTTGAGGGTTTTCGGCTGGATTGACGTAATCATCTTTCATTTCGAAAGCAATTCTTATGTTCGAAATTGTTGGCTCAACTGAATCGTTGATCGAGAATTTTGTGTCATAATATGCGGAAATACCTGGGACATCTTCAATCAAATTGCCATATGAAGAGAGATGATCTGCTGCAGTTGTTGCGGAAATAGCAGGTGTGTTCAACACATTTTCAAGGATGGATTGGCCGTCTTCTGTGTTTTTCATGTCCACAAGCACCTCTTGGACAAGCGTCATTGTGCTTGCATCCGAGGTTGCTGGATTGTACATCACAGGGTGAGACGGTGCGTTTCCGTAGGAAGGAAGTAAGACATAGTCGGATTCTGGCAAGCACCATGCTTCATTTGTCGTTGGATCTTCATTACCGCAATAAGATGCAATCGTGGAGTCCTTTGCAAACGCTACGTCGCCAACGCCCTCAGAGAGGCACTTCACTGCGCCGCTGTACGAGTAGTATGGAGTTCCCGAGTCGGGGATGCTTGCGTCCTCATTGAAGAAGTTGGTAATGGTTGAGCGCAATGATTCAACATCATTTGCATCACCGATTACGTTCGCGTATCCATTGCCGATGAGGAAACCCATTGGAAGGAGCATCCCCGCTGATTTGAGCCACCCTGTGTGGCATGAGGTTGTTCCAGCCATCAAGGAAAATGGGTCTGTTGCTGGATCATCATCAAGGTGGGCTTGGGCAATTTCTGAATCTTTGAGCACAACGGCATGTGCGCTGTAGTATGTTCTTCCATCGGATTTTTGATCGGCTGCAAGAGCATCGAGGCCATACTGTTGCCATCCAACCCACGCTGCCCCGCCATCCATGAAGGCAATGTCAGCGTTTCCAAAACGAAGAGCTTGCAGTGCGGCACCTTCTGAATCGATTGGATAAAGTGAAACGTCCATGTTGAGAGCTTCACCGAGATAGTCAGCAAAACGTTGAGGGTTTTCGTCAACATTGGTATAATCGTCTTTGAGGCTAAAGGCAACCACGAGCGATTCAAGATTCGAATCGTTCGAGGTGTCCTCACCACCGAGGCACCCTGCGAGGGCGGTCGTTCCAATCAATAGGCTCATTATCAGGCATTTTGCAATTTTGTTGTTCATTCGAATCGCTCCGGTTTAGGCCGCCCTAAAAGTCCACCATACATATAGTTTAGGCCACCCTAAAAGTTACAATCTAGGCTAAAAAATGGAGGCTGCGAGCATTATGCAGAAAGCCAATCGAGAACCAAGGATTCAGCGAAACGATCCGAGGACAGGCCAGGATGGAGCAGGGGTCGCACCACGACCAGCAACTGCAATTCTCCACCAAAACTGGCTTTGGCCACGCATAGAACTTCACCTACGCGCGTACCATCTTCTGAAGTGCTAAGTAAACTACGCAATTCAAAGACTCGGATTTCAACACGCTCATCCACATTTACAGAAGTAGAGGCATACCGGTGAGTGTTCTCTGTTGAAACCCGAACGAGACTCATTTCATCCGGATCAAGTGTAGGACCTGCAGTTTGTTGGTCCAATAATTCAATCGCTTGACGCATTCGATCGGTTTCCATCCCGAACCATGAAGCGAGATCGAGGGCAGTTGATGGCGCACCCCAGGCACCATACTGATAGGGCAGTCGCATGCTGATCGATTGAACAATTTCAACCTCGAAACCAGCTTCTTCCGGCAGCATGAGCCACGTGTACTGTTGACTTGCGGGATAGATCGGTGCATTCGGGTTTTCTTTCAACAATGGTTCACCCCATGATTCTGGAGCAACAGGTTCCTGCACGGGCACACAGCCGCCAAGAACAATCATGGCCACCACACATAGACAAAGAGTGATTCGTGCCTTTTTGTGATCTTTCCAATCCTGTCGACCCGCTGGACTGAGCACTGACAAGACAAAGATGAGTGGCAAAAGAAGCAGAAGGCCCCAAGGGACCAGCCAAAGCAGAACGAGACCGATGAGGGCCGTTTCAAGCCCCAATGGTCCAAAGATGACGCGAGGTGAATGGTTTGGGTCATCGACCTCAAGGGACCTTCGGAGCCACCAAAGGGCGATGAAAACCCCGCACAAGGCCAACATCGTTGGAACAAAGTTCCACAATTGGCTCATGGAGGTTGTAACGCCTCAGTGGTGAAGAGGGTTGGGGTTCAATCGCCGTTGGAACGGTATGTTGTCAAGTCATGACCTCGTCGCCGTACCATGGAGGAGGGGGTTTTGCAACTCAAAGGCGTCACTTTTCGCCATAAAGTGAGTTCACCTGAACCGTTTCGGCCATGGAAGAAGCGTCTTGGCCCTGGCGTGTTTGAAGTGTCATTGAGCCTTCACAAAGGCGAAATTCTCGGACTTGTTGGCCCAAACGGTGCTGGAAAAACAACACTGCTCCGCACTATTTCGGGTATCCTTCCAATACAAAGTGGTCAATTTATTCAAGGGGATGTTGAACAATCTCAACCATTGGCGTCAACAGATCTGCGGGGTCTGGTTGGCCATATGCCTGAGCAAGTTCGTTGGCAAGGCCAACAAACAGTTCATGATGCCCTGATGGAACTTGCAGAAATGCGTGGAGCAACGGAAAAGAGAGTCAACAACCTTCTCAAGTTGGTTGGTTTGTCTGAGCGCCACGACACTTCGCTGAGCGGATTGAGCCAAGGCATGCGTCAACGGCTTACCCTTGCTGCTTCTTTGCTTGGTTCTCCAAAGTACCTCATGCTCGATGAACCATTGAATGGCTTAGATCCAGTCGCAGCAACTGCTTTTGTCAACCTGCTTCATCAATTGAAAGAGAAAGGCGTCTCAATCGTCATTTCTTCACACCAAGTCGAGGGGCTGCAAGCCATTACCGATCGCATTGCATTGATGCACCGTGGACAAATGCTGGCGTGCGGTAGCATTGAATCGATTGCAAAATCGCTCGATTTACAAACAAAAATCAACGTTTCAGGTGAAGGTCCCGCCCCCGATCTTTCGTGGTGCGAAACGATTGACTCAAAGGTGGAGGTTGATGCATCGACGTGGTCGGTTCAATTGCTCGACGATGGAACGACTACAATGGAAATGTTCCTCGAAAAAGGTATTGGAATCAAGGCTTGGACGCCCCAGCACCCAGGCATTGTTGAGATGCTTTGCGCTGCAACTGGCATGAACATCGAAGAGGTTGGACTTGACATTGCTTCGCCCTCACTTTTGCCTCACAGGCGAGTCGGTGGTGAAGAAGAATGAATGACAGGCAACGGATTTTCGCCCTCGCCCGTCGAGTCTTCAACGGACGGTTTCGATCGACAAGGATGTACATCATGCTTCCAATTCTCATTCTCTTCATTCCTGGAATGGCATGGGGGTTTTCTGACCCTGACATCATTTTACCCGGCGGCCATCAACCAGACAGCCCCATGGAAGTGCTGTTTTATGCAAGCTTAGGTGTCGTTTTTGGCGCCACAATGTGTGCTGTATTACTGGCGTTTGATGGGGTCAGCAAGGACAGAGCGAGTGGCGTCTTTGAACTCCGATTGGCTCAACCCATGCCCCGGCACCACCAAGCGTTAGCTCTTCTGTTTGGCACATGGCAAGCCATCTTCGTACCGGTTGCGGTGTTGATTGGACTCTCTGTGGTTTTGATCCGATACCGTTTGGGTGAATGGGCAGCCTTTGGCGACGTGATGGTCCACCTTGGAGCGACTGCTCTGATTTTGTATTGGTATGTTGTCTTCACATTACTTGCATCTTCGAGAACGAAAGATCAGGGTACGGCGATTGCTTTTGGAATTGGCATGTGGTTCTTGTTCACCTTCTTATGGGCCTTGGTAACCACCATGGTAGCCTATGCCTCAGGCGTGGCAATCGGTGAACAAAATGACGCACAATGGGTCGCGCTCGAGGGAGCTTTTGATTTGCTTTCCCCGAATGGTGTCTATCACCATCTGCTCGAGACCAGACTTGTTGAGATCGACCGTGGCATCTCTGACTGGCAGTCGTGGTCAATGGCGATGGTGTGGACCGTTCTGCCTACATGGTGGTTCATTCGAAGAATGGATGAATTGCAGCCATGATGGTTTCATGGGACTCACTGTACAACTGCCACAAAAACCTTGATTCGAAGGCGAAGTCTCTTTGAGACAAGACCGCACCGCAAAGAGCATGGCAAGACCTCGTTTCGCCCAAACCTCGACCGCATTGACCATCATCATCTTGTTTTTGTTGATGGCCGCATCTTCAATGGTGACTGAAAGTTCCATCGATGAAAAAACCACTGAAGCACCAACAAGTGCCCGACAGGGTTCACTTGATGTGGATTGTTCTGGCTACAAATTTGAAGATCTCTTTGACTATAATTTTGCATCCTTTGACATCCTCTTGGGTGACGATTGGGCTACGGCTCAAATGAGTGCTGTGGCTTACGTCAACGGTAGCAACTCTGCAACCGTTCGTGAAAACCTCGACGAGTTATTCGATGGCACCCCTGGAGGAAACAACTCATGGATGAGCACTGATGAGCGAGAGGCTGTTCGAGCCATCGGCCCAGAGTGCATTGCTGACATGGACACTCGACTCGGGATTCGTGAAGGCCTACCACACCGAGGCGGCGTTGACTGGAATGATTTGGAATTCGTCAAAGACGGTATTGCCCTTGATGAAGTCAACTTGGTTCCCGCAAACCATCCCGAGGAGCGAAGTTGCCAAGACCTCCTTGCCTCTTCAGATTGCAAAGAAGTCCCTGTGACCATCACTGACGACCTACAAATCCTCATGTTCACCAAGGAAGATGAAACCCACAATGTGCGCTTTGATCAACTACCAAACAGTGGATCATCGAACTTCACTTTGGCCCTTAACGTCACCAACATGAGCAGTGCTGGGCTTGTCCTCACCTTCCCACAACTGCAAGGGCTGCGAATGGTAAATTCATCAATTC
The DNA here is from genome assembly GCA_013330285.1 of Candidatus Poseidoniaceae archaeon. Classification (GTDB taxonomy): domain Archaea; phylum Thermoplasmatota; class Poseidoniia; order Poseidoniales; family Poseidoniaceae; genus MGIIa-L1; species MGIIa-L1 sp8160u. The sequence continues at coordinate 2,196 of DUIP01000089.1, read as the reverse complement.
AAGACGACAATATGGAAAGCACAGCCATGCCTGCACCGGTAGCAGAATACCTCCCAGATGGACGATTGCGAGTCACACAGGAAGTCAGTTATCTGCCGAGTGATTATCCAGCAATTCGCAACCTTTTCCTCGATTTCACAACCCAAGCACCCGAAACCAATGAGGTTCCTGTGTGGACGGCTGAGGCCCCTGTTGATGGAACTGTCATCCCATACACTGTTGGTACCCGAGACCTCGTCGCTGGTGAGGTGACCGCCACATGGGCATCAGATGACAGCGGATGGGCACTCGAGTGTGACTTCGGTGAACAAATGCCTGCCGACCTATGGGCTGCGGGATTGACCGAAGATGGATCTTTATTCTTGGATGGACCTGAAGCCCCTGCTGCAGATGAAGTTGCAGAAGCAGAGTGCAGTGTCGTCGATCCATTCGGAGCCGTGTCCGTTGAAACCCGCAACTGGTCATTTGCTCAACCATTCACTGCAGAAGCCGTGCTCTCTCAAGCAGGGGATTCGATTGAATTTACAGTGACCCCCACCGGCGTGGTTAGTGAAATTTCAATCAGTGCTCATGCGCACCAATCAAATTCAATGGGCGAAATGCGAATGGCAACCATCGCATCAGACCCATCGACCATTGCTCTTCCAATGGATGGGCTCGCACCTGGCATGGTTATGGTCATGGGGCAAGCTCAATCAAACGGCATGCTTGACTACGCCTTTATGCTCGATTTCGGTTTGGAAAAACCAAGCGCTCCACCTGTCATTGAAGTCGATGTCAACCTCGACGGAACCAATGCCACATGGGATGCGAGCTACCTCAAGTTCACGCTCCAAGGCAAGGTGCTTGATCCAGACGGTGAATCCGTAGAAATGTCCTTGTCGCTTTGTGGCTACACCACGAACGATTTCGTCCGCTCAGGCCCTATCTGGGAAATCGATGTCAACATCGTATCGTGTTCATCACAAAACCCACCTGTCACGGTCTACGATATTACCCTCACAGCAACCGATGAATCTGGGACCATGACGACCATGCAAGTCTCGGTACCAGACCCATATGCTTCCGGCGGAGATGACACAGTCATCGAACCAGATGAGAATTCAGAAGAAGCCGTTCCTGCAGCCTCTATGATGGCAACCTTGGCCGTAGCCCTTCTTGGAGCCGCTGTGGTCAGCAGAAGAAAGGACCAGTGAACATGTTTACCGGCACCCTCAAGAGGGGACGGTGAGCCCAACAGACTGAGAGTGAGCACATGTTCGCAGGCACTGTTGAGTCGTTGAGTCACGAAGGTGGCCTCTTGGTGTCCTTTACAGGCTCCTCTCCAGCGCTTGAATCGATTATTGTCAACCTTGAGACTGGGGAGTATATCGGCAAAGTCGACGCTGTGCTCGGCAACACCAATGCTCCGTTAGCTCATGTGGCACATCTTGATCGAAAACTGGACATCCCTAGCTTGGTTGGAATTGAAGTCAATATTCGGCCAAAGAAGGTCCGAGAAGAACGAAGTTTTGGCGACCGAAATGGTGGACGGAACAACGACCGCGGTAGAAATGACCGCGGTGGACGGTTTGACCGGAACGATCGCGGTGGTCGATTTGAGCGAAATGACCGTCGGGGTGGTGACCGAAGAGGACACGACCGAAACAATCGTGGCAACAACGGCGGCGACTGGGAATGTCCAAAGTGCAATAACAACAATTTCGCTTTCCGACAAGAATGTAATCGCTGCGGAGAACCGAGAGGAAGTCATAGTCATGGACAGCGTTCAAACGACCGAGGTTTCCAACGCCGCGAGCAACGAGGTGGACGTTTCGAGCGAAACGACCGTTCCAGCAACCGTATGCAAGGCGACTGGGATTGCCCGAAGTGTCACAATGACAACTTTGCTTGGCGAACTGAATGCAACAAATGTGGTGCACCGAAGCCTGGAGGTCAAGGACGGCCTCCACGACGGGATGACCGAAGAGGTAACGACCGATTTGGAGGCAACGATCGGCGTGGTGGCGACCGAAGAGGCAACGACCGTCGGGGCGGTGACCGAAGAGGCAACGACCGTAGAGGCGGTGGTGAAATATTCAACGACAACGACTGGGAGTGCCCTCAGTGTAATAATTCGAATTTCGCGTTCAGACAAGAATGCAATCGGTGTGGCCTGCCTCGAAACGGTGGTCAATCCAGACCTCGTCGAGATGA
>DUIP01000231.1 GCA_013330285.1 Candidatus Poseidoniaceae archaeon | reverse complement strand
CCTCGGTCCTGAACATCAACATGCGTCAAGTCCACCGGTGCAGTCAGCACCGCATGCTCAGCCTCGCTTAGAGGCATGACACGGAAGCGAATGGTGTATGATTTCTCAGCGGGTGTGTCCTTCACTCGAACCACTTCGCTTCGATTGGAGCTGCGTAGTCCAGTGATCTTGATGCTCCCTTCTGCCAGTTCATTGATCGACTTCATTGCTGCATCAAGATCGACAGTTCGAATCTTCGGCTCCTTCATTTCGATCACGAATGGTCGCCCTTGGCCCAGACAGCGGACATCGATGTCTTCTCGACCCATGCCGTGGAACGCATGTTCCTTTGCCTCAAACAAACCAAGCAATGGGTTGCCAATGAGGTCCTGAACGCTCTTTTTGTACTGCAAACCCGTGCCCTCACACTTCTCACACCCTCGCCCCTTACAGGCGCGGCAAGGCCAGCGGGTTTGGGGGATGCCCCGTTCCAATTTTTGGTACCTGCCATAGAGGTAATGTGCACGAATATCGAGTTCCACAGTGAGGGTTAGCACGTCGATGAGAGCCAAAATTTGTGGCTTGTCATTGACCAGTTTCTTTCCATCCAAACGGTCGTTGAGGTTTCTGGCGATTTCGGTGACAAGTCCAGATTTCAAAGCGTCCGAGCCTCCAGCGCCAAGGCGCTTTCGGAGTTCTTCTTCTGCAGCGATCTGATCTTTGGGTATACGGGCGCCCAACTGCAAACGGGTGGCTTCATACGGCTGAATCGCATCATGAATAATGTCGGCGAGAAGGTCCGCTTCCTCGTAGAGATTCTCGCAAAACGGGCACAATGGAATTTCCGTTCGGGCGTTTTCAAGGTGCGAATCCCTTTGAACAACGCTTGCTCGAATTTCCGCTCCAGATTCAGCGATGGTTTGCTCATAGCGCTTTTTGCCACCCAAGCGCCCTAAGCAATGGTCGCACGTGCCTATTCGGACAAGGTGCTTGTGTCCAGCAGGGGAGGGGGCACGGGGGATTTCTTCCATGTGTGTGCCCAATTGATTTGGTGTTGAATTGAGGTCAAAATCAGGCTCTTCTTCAGCCTCATCCTGTTCAGCGGGTTGGTCGTCCCAAAGGGAGTAATCGGTTTCACCAAATCCAGCATTGGCATACTTCATCCAATCTTCATCTTCATCTGGTTTGTCAGGTGTATCATTTGACATCAAAATCACCGCGTTCTCGGGGCCAACCCCAAAGACAGCAGTTGGTCCGGCACCTCTCCTGTTCATGAACGCACCGGTTCACATTTCGTTTGCGGTGGGCTGATTGGTCGCAAATGATCAAATGTTGATGAAAAAGAGGGTGCTCAAGAACCCCCCAAAGAGCAGAGCAATGGCGCCAACGGTGTAGGACATGATTGCAGACCCTTGCTTTCCGCTATTGCTTTCCCATATTCCATACCGGAAGGAATACACTGACATCATCCCCAATCCAATGGCATTGCCGTTGCAAAGAAGACAACAAAACATTTCTTCGTCAATGTTGCCAATGCTGTCGAAGAAACCGAAAAAGGCGACAGCAATCGAGCCGATCATGGTTAAAAATCCACCCAACAGAAGGGAGGGTGAAGGTTTGCCGGAGGAGACGACAAGAGGTTGCTGGCCTGGCATTGTTGCCTGCCCGCTGATCATCGGAGCGACCTGTTGTACTTGACCAGAGAAGGTGTTTGTTTGCCGGATCGGATTTGGTTGATTCGCTGGCTGAAGCGTGATTGCTTCAGGCGGCTTGTCTTGAACCATAGTCAGACAGATGTGGCATTTTTATTCAATGCTTTGCCGGCGAGTGTCGTTGTTTGCTCATTGACTTCGTCGAATCAACATCGTCACAGCCTTCTTCGCCTGTTCAAACACACCCACTTTTTCGAAACCGTGACGGTTGTGAAATCTCATTGAGCCAGGGTTGGGTGGGCGCAGGCTGACTTCAGCGGTTACAGGAACGCCAAGCTGTTCTGCATGGTCGATGACTTTGTTGTACAAATGGGTTCCAATTCTACGGCTTCTGACGCTCTCCGCAACGGCGATTCGATCGACATAGAGAAATTCGTCATAGTGTTGGTTGAACCATGCGTAATTCAAACTACCATAGCTTGTTTTTGGCAAGAGGCAGAGCACAAATCCGTTGAGAACATTGTCATCGTCATATCCGAGAGCAAGTTCACTTAGGCCGAGAAGATCAGCCATTTCAGCTTCTGTAACCTTGCCCGTCCCGGGTAAACCCTGTTCGTTGATGAGCACCATTCGAGGGACATCTTCTGGTGTGAGGGGGCGCAAGGCGTCCATCAAGCCTCCTCCAATGGAGGTGCAGGGTCGGGGTCGAGTGAAGCAATCAAGCCGAGGGCAGCGGTGGTCAGCACAAGGCTGGCTATGAGGGACAAGGCAATCATTGCTGCGGAGAAAATACCGAAATTACTGAACAGGCCCATCGGGGACAGAGCAATCATTGAGAATCCGGCAATATCGGATGCTGCACTTCCTACGAGAGCGAGCCCACAGGCGCCTCCAACCCCGATCAAAGCTTCGTGATGGGTTTCCCCATTCTCCCGACCTTCCCTGTACCTCTCGGTAACGTGAATACAATAATCGATGCCCACGCCAAGTGAAATCGTTGCGATGGTGACCGTCACGATGTTGAGTGAGGAACCAGCGACGTACATCAACCCGTAGAGCCAGACCACGACAAGGAGAATTGGAACGAGCGTAACGCTTGCTTGCTTGAAGGACCTGAAGCCCACTGAAAGGGTTCCAAAGACAAACAGTGAGCCAAGGATGAGCGATGATTGCATTTCCTCTTGCATGGTGGTTGAAGCGACGAACCGGGTGACAGGTCGACCGGTCGGCATCACCCATGTGAGGGGCTTATCTTCGCTGGCTGGCCCTGCTTCTTCTCGAGTGCCCGTTGAGAGGTTGGTGAACGAGGACAAGTCCCTCCAAACCTCTTCCATTCCACCTGCCATGCCCGGGAAATCTTCGGGCGCGGTCATTCCAAATCGAATCAGCATGTGGTCATATTCTGCATCCTCGCCGTTGATGTCCAACCATGGTTGAGTAGGATCCAGTTCTATGTTTGGAGCGATGTATAGGCTGACAATACTAGGTGGAATATCTGGAATTGGTCCAACACCGGGAACGCCGTTGAGGGAGAGGAATCCATAGAAGAACGCTAGGCAATTGCGGTTCGTCAAATCCATCAAGAGGCCCCCGCCATCTTCAGTGCAACCCATGCCATGGCCGGTTTCATTGACGACCCAACCCGCCTCGACGAAGGGGTCTGGATTGAGCAATAACGAACC
>DUIP01000069.1 GCA_013330285.1 Candidatus Poseidoniaceae archaeon | reverse complement strand
TGACCTACCTTGTCGAAGATTTAACTCCGGTGAGTCAAGAAGCAAGCATCGGAATTTGGGTCGGCTTGTTGATGACCTCATACTCTGCTGCACAGTTTCTCTTCTCTCCATTTTGGGGTTCACTGTCCGATCGAATTGGCCGACGTCCTGTCCTCCTTGTGGGGCTGGTAGGCAATACCGTCTTCTTCACCATGTTTGGATTGGCCAACACATTGTGGCTCGCCCTTGCTGCTCGATTCTTGGCTGGGGTGTTCAATGGCAACCTTGCCGTAGCACGAGCGTACATCGGTGATGTCAGTAACCCTCAGCAATTAGCAACACGAATGGGCCTCATTGGTGCTGCGTTTGGCCTTGGTTTTACCTTCGGCCCGTTCATTGGTGGAGAACTATCGGACCCTGCCAGCCGATGGGCTGTCTTTGAAGGAACTATTTTTGACAGCCATCCATACCTCCTTCCGTGTGCTGTCGCCAGCCTCCTTTCTGTTCTATCCCTGTTGGTAGCGATGCGAAACTTACCTGAATCCCTACCGCCAGAACTTCGAACCAAGAAGAAGAAAAATTCTGAAGAAGGTGGCATCAAGAAAACCATCCAAAACACGAGTAAAATGATGCGCTCAGGAAGCGTATCGGTGGTGATTTGGGTGACCATGTTGTTCATTTTTGGCTTCACAATCATGCATGCTGTATTCATCCTATACACACAAATGTCACCTGCTGATGGTGGCTTGTCCTTTAGTGAGGCAGACAATGGTCGTGTGTTTGCTTTGATCGGGATCTGTGGCATCCTTACACAGGGCGTACTAATTGGTCCTTTGACTAAGAAATTTGGAACTCGCAGATTAATCCCCATGGCGATTGTAGCCACAGGAATTGGCTTGGTCCTGATACCGTACAGCCAGTATGAGTCAAGATGGTTCCATATCCTCATTGTGGGCGTATTGGTCTCAGTAGGAAATGGCCTCTTCACCCCTTCGTCTTCCTCGTTCCTCACTCGAATCGCCAAATCAGAAGGATACGAACTTGGCATGGTGATGGGAGCGCAAGAATCTGTAAGCGCATTCGCACGGATCATCGGGCCACTTACAGGTGGGTTTGTTTGGGTCCTGACGCATTCGAGAGACTGGCCATTCGATTACCATACAGCGTTCCACCTTTGTGGAATCTTGATGGTCTGTGCTGCATTGCTTTCGTTGAAATTACCTCATCTTCCCGAAGAAGAGGAAAGAACGTCTTCCGAGGGCGAATAAACTGGACTATCTTCAAGAAGGAAGGTCCCAACCCTCGGCTATGGAACATGCTACGACGGCTTGGGATAGTGGTCGATTTAATCGACGTGTATCCACCTTTGCACACGCAATGATCATCATCAGCCTCGCTGTTGTCTGGCTTATTTTGCTCAAGGGTGTATTGCAGCCATTTTTCATCGCCTTAGGTATTTATTTTGTATTGAAACCAGGGTCTGATTACCTTTCAACGAATGGATTCCCGGTGATGTTGTCGTACCTCACGATGGTCCTCCTTACGCTCTTGGTCGTCTCTTCGGCCTCCTTTTTCGCTTACCAGCAAGCAGCAGATGTGTTGGAAGACGAAGAGAAAATGGACGAATACAACATCCTCCTTGAAGAGCGATGGCATGATCTCAAGACAGGCACTGCCTTATCTGCACTATTTGAGGATGATGAAGCGCTCGACAACACACTCGTTGAGGACCTCGCCGAATGGGGAATTCTTGAAAATGATGAGCAGGTATCTGATGCTGCCGTAGGTATGCTTGCAGGTGTTGGATCCTTACTTACCACGAGCATTACTGTGACATTTTTCCTCATTTTCATTATTTTTGAGGCAAGCTTCCTCCCCGGTCGAATTGAACGAGCATGGCCAGGTGGTGCAAGTGAGAAGGTTCAGATCGTACGAAGTAAAATCGAGGCAAGTGTCAACACATACGTCGTTGTCAAAACCGGCGTTGGACTTGGTACGGCTGTTTGTGCAGGAGTCATCATGTTGCTCTTTGGCATAGAATTGTGGTTCACATGGGCCCTCCTGACCTTTTTGCTCAACTATGTACCCTACATTGGTTCGCTTATTGCTACGCTGCCACCAATCATTTTGGGATTGATCATGCTGGAACCAGCGGGCCTCACTCTCCTCGTTTTGCTTCTTTTGACGAACCAACAAGTGTGGGGTCAGATTATTGAAACCCGTTGGGCAGGCCGAGCACTTGACCTCTCGCCAGTGGTTCTCCTCCTGGTAACTGCAATCTCCTTTGCTGGATGGGGCATTTTAGGTATGATTTTGTCCGTACCATTCGCGGTCATTGTCAAGATTGTCTTAGAGAACATTGAGGCAACACGCCCAATCTCGATTCTCCTCTCCGAACGTGCGCCATCTATTGATGAAGCATGGGATGAGGCCATGAAGGATGGAAAATTATCTGCATTTGAAACTCAATCACTTGGCCAATTGCAGGAAGTGCTAGGTTACTCAGATCGTGAAGTGAAATTAATTTCTGGGCGTATTGCAGTCGAGCGGGTGCTCCGACGAAACAAGATCACTGACGACCAGTTGGATATCATGACGGATGTTGCAGACGAACTTCGGAACCATCAAGAATTAGCGGCTGAGGTCACATCATCTTTGCACGAGGGGAAGATTGGCAAGGAAGAGCGACCACTTCTCAAACGCTTTTTGTCTGCGATTGTTGAAGAAGAGTGATTAAAGAACCTCGGTGAGGATTTTTTCAAGTTCTGTATTAATCATCAGAATGAGGGTACCAAATTCTGGTGGAATGTTGGGGTCTTCGTAGAGCTCCTCAAGTTTTGACTGCGCCATAGCAATACGTACATCAATCTTTTTCGCTTTATTGAGAAGCCAATTGTCGCAAGCCTCTTTGGCTTGTCGACGAATATTTCGAGGGACTTTTGGATCATCAATTTGATTGATCACCGTGGCCACTTGTTGAAGACGAGTTTCGATATCCATAATCACAGCCCCTTTGGTCGGTACATATCGCTGTGTGTAGGCCGTCTTTAAGTTCATTGCCACCATCCGCACATCATGGACATCACAGAAACTGAGCTTCTTGGTTGGTCAAGGGTCTTTGTCATCGTTCTTGGCATGGGATGGGCCGCATGGATGGATCATAAAGAGAGGCGAGTGAACAATGAACATTGGCTTGTCTGGATTAAACCAGCCATCTTTCTTTGGACGCTCGACCTCATCAACCAGGGTGCTGACTGGACAATATATCTCACGGCATCCGCCGTTATTGCCTATGCAAGCGGTGCTGTGTTGGGCCGACCATCCTTGTCCGACATACGCAAAGGTTCTCGCCTTGACATGATCGTCACCTTGTGGTACGCCGTCAGCGCAATAGGAGTGGTCGCCGGTGCACTTGTCTACCAATCCACAGACCCACTTGAGGTCATTCTCGGAAACGATACGAGTCTTGGAGCACTCTGGTGGAAAACATTGAGCGTTCTGTTTGTGATTTTGATTATTGATGCTGCATGGAGACTACGCTTGCTCCACGGAGGGGCAGATGCAAAGGCGCTCATGTGGGTTGCAATCCTTATTCCGGATTGGTCCACAGTGCCTCTTCTCTGTTCGGATGCCACAAGTGTTGCCAATGTAGCACTCCCACCGAGCCTAGCGCTTCTGATGTGGGGTGGATTGAGTTTCCTTCTGATCCCATTTATTTTGCTCGCCAACAATGCTCTATCAGGTCATATTCGGAGATTTGGAGACCTCCGCCTAGCCTGGCATGCATCCCGAATCCAATTGGATGCTGTTCTCTCCAAGCATGTATGGCTGTTGACGGCACTCATCGAAATGCCAGATGGTACGACAAAAACCCACCACAGGTCTCGAGCGCCACGTACCACGCCCTCACGAGAAGATTTGGAAGCATCAGTCAAGGCCCTCGAAGACGCAGGTGTTGACAAGGTGTGGGTGAGCTCAAAATTACCCTTGCTGGTCTTTTTGTTCCCAGCGATCGCACCACTTGTGTTGTTGGGTGATCCAATGGCACTCATCATGCCAATGTTTGGGCTTTGAGTGAGCGCCCTAGCATCATGCGCCCTTGCGTTCTGCATTCTTAGGCCGTAGGCCCTTGTAGCCGCACTTTCTACAGCGAGTGGCTCTCCAAGCGTTGCGTGCATTGCACTTCATGCAAATCTTCACGCGAAGCAAGCGCTCCTCTGCTTCAGGGAATCGTGCCATGGCCAAGCGACAAACTCCCCCTATTTAACCACAACCGAGGTGAGCAATGTAGGACTGTGAGGCATTTTAGAAAGATGCATGGTCTATTCCCTCTGTGGAAGCAGTGTTGAAAGCCCTTGGCTTACACGCTGTGTCATGCGTGTGCTACGCCTGCCTGGCATTCACCACGACGCGAATGTCGTGGTTGTGACAGGTTCGGCCGGAACACTGCTGATCAACGCAGGCACCTCGTGGTACCAAGCACTGCAAGTCGAGCGAGTGAAAGGTCAAATTGGAGAAGAGGCAACATTGGATCGAATCTTACTGAGCAGCAAAAGGTATCCATGTTCTGGTGGAGCCAAACATATTTCTCAGAATTTTGGCGAATGTCCAGTTCACATTCACGAAGAGGGGCAAGCAGCACTGGAAACTGGAGATTTCTTTTCCACTTGGGCAAATCGGTATGACTCGGACATGCCCCCACTCTCAACAGAACCGTGTGGGCCGGGGGAAATTTTTGCTCTTGGCGATGGTGAAGTCGAAGCGATTCACCTTCCTGGTTGCTCCCCTGATGAAATGGGTTTTTGGGTTAAAGAACAATCGATGATGATTGTTGGTTGTATCCTTCCAAGGGCCGACCGGCCGGCAAGATGGGACTTACCCGGCGGTTGTTTACCCGACCTGATTGAGAGTTTAGAACGCATTCAACAACGAAAACCCTCTGCTATTGTCCCCATGCAAGGGCCTGCAATTAAAGGGAAAAATCACGTTCATGATGTTCTTGAGCAGCATCTCAAATTTCTGCGTGATTGTCTTACTCGTGACGGCGCACCTCCAAAATCGTGGGGTAGGCCAGCTCCAACAGCGATGTGGTACACTTCACATCCGCCATGGCCACTTCAAGAAAAAGAATCAATTTAGGCAACCGCTGGCAAATCAAGCATCAGGGGTTGGGGCCCATCTGAGGCCAGTTGTTGCGATTCGAGGATCTTGGCTCGTCTATTTGCACGTTGCTTAGCTTTCTCTTCAAACGGCTGCCGACCATTGGTGTGGGTGGTTTGTGAACCATCCATGGAATAACTTGCTCGATTCCATCCGCTCTGGATATGTATGATTTGATCGTGTAATCTCAAACTCGAGATTGGGCCATCATAAGTGAAGAGTTTCACGCCTCGGCGAGGCACATTTGGGCCAACCATCCAAACTTGCCCACCCTGAGTTGCCACGAGGAACGAGGTCTCATTTGGCGAAGCACTGCACATTGAACGAACAACGCCGCCATCAACTGTGAATTTATCGACGATATCGAGCATGGGCAGGGTGAGGTACGTCACACCACCGTTGGCATCACCGATGATTGCAGATTCGATGCGATTTGTTGGTCCTTTGATCACCAACATGACCGTTGCAATAGCATCGAGTTTGATTCGACGGTTGGTTCCATGGTGAGGACGCCATTGTACGAGGCCATCATCCATGGCTACAAGGCATCCGTCTGGGGTTACAAGGCTTCTGACAACGACTCTGTTGTTCATACAACTGAATTCAGGGCCGGGGGTGTACATTCATTTTGCAGACCCCGAAGGGAAAACTGAAAGTGAATCAATACGTGTCTTCGGATTTGTTGTCCTTCTTCCACTTACGGTAGCAGGACTTGCAAACACGAACCCTACCTTTGCGTTCGGTGTAGCCTCCGTCGCCCCACACATCGATGGCATTGTCAATCGATAACGAGCGCCCTCCGAAGGATTTGTCAGCAAAACCATCGCAGCCGTTGACGCCACATGGAATCTCGCCTACTTTCTTCGATTTCTTGGTGGTTGTTTCGTTGGTTTCACCAGCGTCCGCTTTGTGCTTTCGTGCCTTTGCCTTGAAGCCCATGTGTCATAGCACCTGTGCCCGATTCAATAATGTTACCACGAGTGGAATGCTTCACTGTTCGGAAACATACCCAAGTTGGCTCAGCAAACCGTCGATAAGACGCAGGAGGCCACGAAGTGTGACTTCGGAAACATTCGCAACACCACACACCTCTGATTGTGTTCGAGGCGATCCCGATTCTGAAGAGGCTTTGTAAATCAACGCAGCGGCAACGCCCATTGGTTTCTTTCCTTGCCAGATGTCTTCGTGTGGTTGGATGGCGTTCCATAAGTGCCCGACTTGGATGTGGATGTTGGGGGGAAGTTGCAAATCCGAAATGAACTTGTCAAAATACTGATCTGGTGAAGAGATCTTGTGAAGATTGAGGCGACGTGAGACTTGACGAATCAATCGAGACAATTCCTTTTCCGTGACATCAAATGCTTGAGATATGTCTGGGATTTGACGTGGTAGATTTTCTTGCCTGGCTACAAGGTATGTGCATGCTGCAGTGACACCGGCAATCGAGCGACCTGTTACGAAGCCTTCGCCTGACAGGCGTCGGTACAAACGTGCAGCTTCCTCTTGGAGTGGTTTTGGTAGACCAGAGTTGTCACGAATGAATTGATTTGCCCGCACCAAGTTCCGCTCTCGACTTTTACGGGTTTTCGAGCGTTCATCGATCACACGTCGACGACGCCATTCTCGGCGAGCCCGCGACGAGATCCCGTGGCGGCCGGCTGAGCCAGTGTTGAGGTCCCGTACATCGATTGTGGTGTTCAGACCTTTATCGGCAAGTGTGTAGGTCAGTGGTTGGCCAACCCTTGAACGGTCTTGGCTCCGGTCACGGTTGGTCCATTCAGCGCCCGGATCGATGACGTTTTCCTCGACGACTAGGCCGCATGCGTTACAAGTGATCTCGCCACGACTGGCGTCAAGTTGCCAATCGACAGCACCACATTCCTCACAAGGCCTCGTATGGCCTTCGAGGGTGCGTCTCACTGTATGGTTGGCGTGCTCACGCCCCCGTATGAGTGGGGAGCTCCTGTTCATTGTGTCCGTATCGGCTTGTGTATTTTGCTTCATCATCTCAACTCCTTGTTCAGTAGTTGAGAACCTTTCTATTTAAAACCCTGTATGGGGGTGCTGCGCGGTTAACGCATGACCACTCGTAGGATAGACGGTGTGTGTGGGGTTCTCGCTAAGTAGTTGGGAACGATGCTCAACTGAATATAAACTGTTGTTTGAAAAAACTCAATCGAAGTCAGGGCTGAACCAAACGAGAGCAAGAGTTCAAAGACGGTACGCGGTCACCACGGGACGGAGAGAGCATTATGCCAGCAACCGTCGTCCTTGGCGCCCAATGGGGAGATGAAGGAAAAGGAAAGTTAGTCGATCGTATTGCAGAACAAGCCACTTGGGTTGTTCGATTCCAAGGCGGCAACAACGCTGGACACACGGTTGTTCTGGGAGAACAAGTCCTCAAGTTCCACCTTCTTCCATCAGGCATCACGCGCAAAGAGTGCAACCTCATTTTGGGCGATGGTATGGTCGTCGACCCTTGGGTTTTGGACAAGGAATTGAACGGTTGGAAGGCCTCAACAGACGAAGACCCACGCGGTGAGCGACTGTTCATCAGCGAACGTGCTCACATCATTCTCCCCTACCATTGCATTCTCGACGGCCAGGATAAGAAAATTGGAACCACTGGACGTGGTATCGGGCCCACATATGCCGACAAAATCAACAGAATCGGATTGCGGTTTGGAGATCTTTCCGAAGTCGACGGCGATTCGAATTGGATGGAAACAACGACGGCTCGAATGAATGCGAGCCTCGAAGCAGCTGGCTGCAAAGATCGTATTGAACAATCCAAACTTGCCGAAGACATTGCATGGATTCATGCGACGTACGCCCAAAGTATTGCCAACACCGGGCTCATGCTCGACAATGCATTGAAACTCGGCGAGCATGTGATTCTTGAAGGTGCTCAGGGTTGTCTGCTCGACATCGACCAGGGTACATTCCCATACGTTACTTCATCCGTAACCTCACGAGGAAACGCTGGTCATGGAGCGGGAATTCATCCAGGCCACGTGAATGAAGTCATTGGCATCACAAAGGCCTACATCACTCGTGTTGGTCACGGCGCCATGCCAACTGAACTCGAAGATGAAGTTGGAGACCACTTAGGTACTGTAGGCCATGAATTCGGCACCACGACTGGCCGAAAGCGACGCTGTGGCTGGTTTGACGCAGTCGTGATGCGACATGCCCACCGAGTGAATGGCTTCACTGGCCT
>DUIP01000187.1:5054-10498 GCA_013330285.1 Candidatus Poseidoniaceae archaeon | reverse complement strand
GTGTCATCAAAATTCCGACCGGTGTTTTGAAGGCCATCGGAAATCAATTTCGAACTGTAGCCATTGTAATCATCCTGTGCGCCGAGTTGGCGGATAATTTTGTTGGTTTCTTCCTTCATATCAGTCGGTAAGTGTCGTGAATCTGTACGGGGGTAGGTCGTCAATTTGAGGTCGGCATAGAGATTCTGAGCGATGCCAAGCGTTCGCTTTGCTGACCACGACCAGAGGTTATTTGCTTCACGTTGTAGACTTGTCAAATCAAAATTGAGTGGTGGTTTCTCCTTGGCGTCCCGCCGAGTTTCCTCAACGTCTGCCTGGGCACCAGATTCCACGATTTTCTTGAGGCGATCATGCTCTGCTTGTTCCACAATTCTGTGTGCTTTGTAATCTGGTTCGTCTGGATTGTCGACATGGTTCGTGCGTTCCCAACGTGCATTCCAGGTTGCTTCACCTGCCTTGAAATCGGCATTGAGTTGCCAAAATGGCAATGGCTTGTGAGCAAGAACTTCGAGTTCATGGTCGACCACCATAGCAAGGGTGGCTGTCTGAACTCGACCAAGCGAAATCGCAGCACGTTCATTTCTTTTGCGTGGAAGAAAAGAGTTGGCAATTCTTGAACCATTCATCCCGATGATCCAATCGGCTTCGGAACGAGCGTATGCTGCGTCCCTCAAAGCGTTGTATTCATTGCCGTCCTTACGTCCTTCGTATGCAGTAGTAATGGCGTCTTTGGTCATCGATTGAAGCCACATCCGAGAAGTTTTAGCTTTCGATTTTGTATGCTGAACAATGGTTCGAAAAATCAATTCTCCCTCTCGAGCAGCGTCACATGCATTGACAATTTCTGTAACGGATTTGTCCTTGATCAATTTTGAAACTGCCGTAAGTTGTTTTTTCCCTCGTCCGCCAATCGGTTTGTACTCGAAGGTTTCAGGAACATATGGCAAACGGTCTACGGTTTTCCTCCAATCCTTGAATGCGGCATCGTAATCATCCATGTACTTCAGTTGGAGCAAATGACCGACGGCCCATGTCACGACAATACCGTCGCCTTGCCAATGAGTTTCGTGTTTTCCTTTTACTCCCAGCACATTGGCAATATCGTTAGCGACGCTTGGTTTCTCGGCCAGAATTACAATCGTCATCGTTCTACACCGCATCGACGAGGCTACTTGAACTCTCTCTCTCACCTTGTTTGCTCACAGATACTTTAGTATCTGTATGAAAAATCAACGAATATTTTCCAAGGTTTAGGAATTAAGCGGCATTCCAATTTTCTCTTGATTTTGCTTCATCCCATTCCTCCTCACTGTTTGGTCCTCCACAACCGACACAGCCTGGATAACCTGCTGCCAAGAGTTCGTGACAGGCTTCTAAGACGCAGTTCCAAGCCTCGTTTGTGGCCAAGGGGATCCAGCAGACATCAGGTTCCGGTTCTTCGGTTCCTAGGCGTGCTAGATGTACGGGTTGGAGTAATGTTGGATGCTGTTGAGTAATCTCGATCATGGAGGACTGAGTCAATTGTATTGTTGGAAAGGCAAGTCTCGCAGGCTGTGCATCACCCATGGCCAAGATGAGGCTATCGAGTTCTTGCATGTAAGATTCACCAGCTTGAATGACGAGGGAATCCTCGCGCAATATTCTACGCGCCACTTCCCTGACCGCTGGCCACATCGGGTCTTGAATCCGCACATTTGACTCCAATAGGCCGAAGTGTTGAAGGTTGTCGGTCAAAGGCGTTGACCATGGGAATCGGCTATAGGCTCGCTGGTCGTCCATTCCTAGCGGTCCAAGATTCAGAAAAAGCACATGGAAGAGCAATTCTTGGTCTTCGTTTGATGAGTAGCAACCCAGTCACACGCACTATACTTCGTGGTGTGTATGCTCCTCGACAATTGCCTGTGTCCCGATTTGGCTCAACGTATCCAAATCCGTTTGGCCTCGCTGCCGGCATGGATAAACGAGCAGAAGCAATACGAGGTTGGGAATCTCTTGGCCTTGGTTTCATCGAAATTGGTGGAGTGACTGCTCTTGAGCAAGGAGGGAATCCAAAACCGAGGATGTTTCGCTCAGGTGCATCAAAAGCGTTGGTCAATCGAATGGGATTCAATAACCCAGGTTCAGAAAAAGTTGCGGATCAACTGTCCCTCCACATACGTCGACATGGCCAACCAAACGTTCCTCTTTGGGCCAATCTTGGAAAATCAAAGGTAACTCCGCTTGATGAAGCTGCTTCAGACTACGCGACCACGATGGAACGTCTTTGGCCGCACTGCGATGTGTTTGTCATCAATGTCTCTTCACCCAACACTCCTAATCTTAGGGAATTGCAACATGATGATGCACTTGAGACCATCGTTCAAGCATGCAATCAGGTGAATTCGAATATGGCCAACACCCATCAGTCTCAACCAAAGCCATTGCTTGTCAAGATAGCCCCTGACCTCAATGATGAACAGTTGGTCGCCGTGGTCAACACTGCACGTTCTGCAGGGTGCGACGGAATTGTTGCGACCAACACAACCATTGAGCGACCAACCGCACATACGCCGAAAGATGAACGAATTTTTGCTGAAACTGGAGGCATGAGCGGCGCCCCTGTGAATCAACGTTCAACCGATATGATCCACAGAATTTATGAATTGACCAAGGGCGATTGGCCGATTGTTGGCGTTGGTGGAATCAGTAATGCAGACGATGCGTGGGCAAAAATTGGGGCTGGTGCTTGTCTGCTTCAGGCCTACAGCGGTTTTGTCTTCGAAGGGCCAGGTCTTACAAAATCAGTCGTTCACGGGCTCATCAAGAAATTAAAAGAAAGTCCGTATCATTCGTTTGATGAAGCAATTGGATTTGCTCATCGGCAAAGCCCACGGGTTGATGAGTAACGGGTTATTGGGGTGGTTGAATGTACGCAAGACGAACTCGCTTCCTCATCCTCGGGGCAGTGATCACCGTTGGACTGCTGGGTGTGATTCTCCTTCAGGCCCCCGAACCAACACGGGCAGTTGATGATCTGATGGATGACCCAGACGCATTCGTAGGCAAAGAAATTGCAGTTCGAGGCGAGGTGCTTGACGGAAGCATCGATAACACAACCCTTGTGTTTATTCTTCATGGCGAAACTCACCAATTGAGTATTGACTATTCAGATGCATCTGTTTCCAACGGATTAGGGGACAATCGCACGGTCTACGCCCAAGGCATTCTTCGGATCGAAGATGGGACATATGTCCTCGAAGCAGACATCATCAAAACTTCGTGCCCTTCGAAATATGAAGAAGAACCCGATGATGATTGACTCGCTGTTTTCTCATTACCTTGTTCCTTGCCGGTAGAACGCTTATGTCTTGTTTTGTCTTGGGAGGAGCATGCATGACGATTACGAAAGTTTCACCGTGGTGAAATTGAAAGGTTTGTGCAAAGAACGAAACCTTCCTGTTTCGGGGACAAAGAAAGTCCTCATCGATCGTCTCACGAAGGCGGATGAATCACTTGAAACCACACCACCTCCAACTCAAATCATCAGTGATGTGGTACCAAAGAAAAAAACCATCGAGATTCAATGCCTCGAATGCCCAACCATTCTTCGTGTACCTGCAGACTATGAGGGAATGATCTCCTGCCCTTCATGTTCGACCAAACAAAGTGTATTGCGGCCCGGAACTGCTGAACCATCTCTTCAAATTGAATCAGATCCTCATCCTCGGAATGAAGAACTCGCATTTGGACTCACAAAGCAACAATTTTCGATCGGCATGATGATTATTGGTGTAGGTGTGATGTTGTTTGGAATTTGGCTTGCACTTATGGAGTGGAATTTGTGGTTTTCGTGTGAGTCATGGTTCGGAGCAGCTGCTAGTGGAGGAGATTATGACGAAAGGGGATGCGGCCAAGGCACGTTCTTCCCAACAATGTTCACCTCATGTTGTCTTCTCGTACCACTTGGTTTCTTTTTGGCCAGTTATGGCAACAATTTGATTCAAAACCCTGCGGTCACACCCCAAGTTCACTCTGGTGCAGTTGAGTATCCTGCACCAACAACAAGCACCGCTGTACCGACAATGAACGCACAACCTCACCTACAGCCACAAGTGAAAGGTAATCCACTGGGCGAAGCAATACAAGCGACTGCTGTGGGTTTAAGCGTTGGAGTCGCCTCAGTCATGGCGATTATTGGAATTATTATTGCTTTGATCATCTTACTTTTCATCATCATCGCCGCCAGCTACTGAGTGAATATTTCGTCGGTGTTGCTGAAGGGTTTTGTTCAAATAGAGCCAGTTGTAGGATTGCACGGGATAGGTGGGGAGCTAGACGTACCCTGTACCACAAATCGACTTTATGGTGGACCGAACGCCTTTGGGCGGCGAAAGCGGCCTTTTGGTTTCCATACGCGGACATTGATGTCTCGCCCCCACATGACTCGGGTGCCGAGAACTGTTCCCGGAGGGGAACAGCAATTGGATAACCGGGGGAACAGGTCAGGCCGGGAACGGAGCAGCCCTACCTGGGGCCATGAGTGCTGTGGGGTCACGGGATGGAGGAAGTGTGTGGGCTTGGCCAGAAGGAACGAGCGTCCACCTTAGGCCCTCCCACTTTCTTTTCTAAATATCAAAGACAACGTCGGCAACCCAACCGGGTCCTTCGAAGTCAGGAACCTCTTCCCATGGAGATACTGCAGTCTTTCCTTGCTCAACTTCGAACACCTGTAATTCGTGCGTGGTCACTGCTTTGATCTCAACTTCTTGGAGAATGTCATCGGCGTTCACCCACGACACAGAGCCTTCTGCTTGTAATGTTCCATCTTTTTCTCGAATCATGACGTTGCATGATACACACCATTGGCGATGAACTTCTGCCCTGTAAAGGACCTCCTCGAGCCAATGAACAAGCAACATTTCCGAATCTTGTTTTTCAGTCGATAGGGAAGCGTTCCATTGAGCAGAATGGCGAATCAAGCCATCACTTTCAAGCGCTGATTGGTCCGAGATCAGAATATTTTGCATACCTAATGTCGCTTCATCAAAGAGGCGTGCCAACGAAGGTGCGAACGCCCGTAGGCCAATGTCTGCGGTGGTCGGGCGAGGCCAAGCACTCACTCGCTCACCTCAGCGCTTGGAAATCTGAAGGTTCCAGGTCATTTCGCCAATTCTGTCAACCAAGTCTTTCCGGCTCAACGAAAAGGCTTCAGTGCGTTCTGCTCCGAGAATACATTCACACGCAGCATTGGCCAGAAGTGCAGTATTTTGAACGGAAAGTGATTTCGAGATCGCCACGGCAATAGCCACAGCAGCAGCATCGATGAGACCAATCATTTGGCGTAAGTCATCCAATGTGCATGGGGCATGGACGGTCTCCTCTTCTGCTGAATAGATGGTGACGCCAGCTTCGCCTGATAACACCACGAGATGCTTCCAATTATGTTGCTCAATCAAACGCTCAGC
>DUIP01000187.1:0-4650 GCA_013330285.1 Candidatus Poseidoniaceae archaeon | reverse complement strand
ATCCAATCAACGCCATGTGTTCGATGGAGTCCTGTCAGTTTAGGATCGGCAATGATCGGGACATTTTTCTCCAAGGCATGCTTGATTAAACGATCAGCACCAGAATCATTCACCACGCCTTGTCCATAGTCAGAAAGGATGACGGCTTTTGCTTTGTCCAATTCATGAATCGCCTGGTCATAAAGACCAATCGATGCCTCGTCAGGAACCGGGTCGTCTTCTTCAATGTCCCAGCGGAGCAACAACTGCTCATCTTGAACGAGACTTTCGCGTGTCGCCAATAATCTGGTTTTGACGGTTGTCGTTCGACCTTCAACAATCGCAATACCATCGGTTTTCACACCTTCATGGTCCAGTGCATCAAGGATGCTCAATCCAGCCCGATCATCACCAACAACACCGAAAAGATGACTTTCCAATCCCATTGAATTGAGTCCTCTTGCGACGTGGGCAGCAGCTCCAACATCCTCCTCTCGCATTGTTTCACGAAGAACAGGCACTGGTGCTCGAGAGTTGAGGTTGTTTGCGTAGCCATGAATATAGCAATCCATGATGACATCACCAATCAAAACAATTTTTGCTTCGTCAATTGATTTCAATTCCCTCTTCAAATTGGTAAGTTGATCGTGAACTTCGACTTCTTCATCTGACATTCCCATGGTTGTTCCTCCTCATTTATTGACGCCGTCCCTTAATTCTGCTAAGAGGGATGCATGTTGAGCTTCAGTGACATTAAGCGATTCCCGCAGCGTCTTCAGCATGGCGTTTTCGTCACCAGTGATCACGCCGTCCATAAGGGCAGTTTCGAGTGATTTTCGATAGGTTTCGACGTTTTCTGATCGGTGCGGTGACATTTTTGCCTCTTCGAGTAATTTGTCATGCGTAAGTCGGTCGAATCCGAAGGCGGTTCGTACGGTTTCCAATAGGCGAATTTCGTCATCAACCAATTCACCATCAATCAATGCCTGCCTCAACATATCGAGATAGATTTCTTCAGGTGGTGGTGCTTTTTGCTCGCGACGTGCTTCGTTGGATAGCCTTCGCACTCGCTCTGGATGCATGCCTAAAAATTCCACCACCTCTTGTAAGAGGTACTGTTCGTCCTTGGTTATTTTTCCATCTTCCCAAGCACGGGCAAATAACCGTCGAACCAAATGTTCTCCAGCTTGTGCATCGAGGGATGCAACACCTTCTGGATTTGACACTGGCGATACGACCGGATGCTCATGGTACTCCATGCCTTCATCGACGTGTGAGAGTAATTCGAGTGTGGGCTGACCACCCTTTCGTAGATCCAGCAATGTGACCATTTCTCCATCTTTTTTGACCTTTTGAGCCAAGATTGCGGTTCGTAAGGTTTCTGCTGTGGTTCGACCAGTTTGAGTCAATCCATACACTTGCTTGCGCTGCTTGCCACCCGGAACGTGCCTTTTCGATTTCTGAAGGTCCCCACGCGTTTCCAATCGTTTTAGTGTGCGTGGCACATGCTTTCTTTGAACATGAATTGCTGCAGAGATGCCTGCTTGTGTCACGGCCTGAGGGGCTTCCCATTCACCTTCTGGAAGGCGATGGTCGAGCAGATGCAACAGTGTACGCTTTTCAGTCGTTAGGGTGCCGAGATAACCGTCAACCACTGCGCTCCCCGGTTGGCTGTCGTCACCGGTAGCACATAGGACAATCGGTTGACCAACGAACTCAAATGAAGCATTCACAACGCAGGTTCATGGGGCGACATAAGCGAACCTTCACCCCCCGGGTGAGAACCACTCGCCCACTTGGTGTTCCAATCACACCAAATCAGGCACCAAGTGTGCCTCTTGATCCCCCCTCGATGAAGAATGGTCGATGGTACATCGAAGCACCTTTGGCCTCACGTCTTCATCAGAAAAGTGCTATAGGTCAAACCGAGAGCGATGGAGGAATTTTTCTCACACCCGAAGAAGTTCTCTTTTGTCATTGGCATCGTCATGTACCCCTACCAACCGAATCTTGGTTCTCTGATGCCGTCAAAGTAGATCCAGATTTGGTCGCTCGTGCCGTCGCCTTTGATGTTGCTCGAAGCGGTGGTGAACTCGTCGTACCAGTTGAACATCTTTCTGGAAAGCGTGATTTTTCTTTCAGTGAAACCACTTGGGCTCTTCGCTGGAACAGAGAACAGCACTTCTCCAAAGAGGATCCAGTCGCCCATGTACGGTGGGCATGGACCACCGACCAGGTCAATTGGCTCGAATTGGAGGCCTGGACTGCGGATGTGACCAAACGTGGTCTCATGGCTGAATTATTTGTTGTGGATGAGGAACTTGATGTGACCATGTATCGTCTTGGTTATGCAGATATTAGCGGCGGCCAACCAACCTATTCCTCTTTGGAAGTGGAACAAATTGAGCAGCTCAAAGATGCATGGAATTGCAAAATCGAACGTGGATCAGGATGGTATATTCCGTTAGAACAACAGTGGCCTTGGTCCTCAATTGGTGTTGACCACCTTTCTGGGCGGCACTTGCGAAGCGAAGAAGGTCGCTGGTTGTCTACAAAATTAGAAGGAAACTCCATCCCAAATGATTTGGCTTTGTATGATGACCTCATGTCACGAGGTGTCGTCTTGCGTCCTGGTTTCAAATTTGGCAGTCAATGGCGTATCTATGACGCAGCAGTGGGCGATGCGCACGCACCATGGTTACTTCTTCCATCGGAAAGTGCGCCGGGCAACTGGAACGAAGCATGCCTTTCAGTCCGTCTTGCAGAGGGTGTTCACAAGATTTGGGTGTGTGCTTTTTCCCATGAAGGTGCATGGCGCTATCTCAAAATGCAACGTTGGCTTCCAGGGCGATAAATTCACTCGTTCCCATCAACTGGGCGCCCCCAAGGATCGAGTTCTACAGCATTGACCTCTGGCTGTTGTTCAACCACTGTGTCGTGGTTTGGTGCACTCTTAACGTCCTTCTTTTTCCATTCCATCATACCCATGGCAACCCAGACCGCCCCCACCAGACAGATGATCGACAGTATTCTTCCGGGCGTTCGCCAAGCATCAAATGCTGAATTCTCATTAAGTTCAGCAGTGAAGTCGAGTGTGTATGTCCACCGGTGTCCATTGGTGTCGATGAGGATTAAATCGCCTTTGACCTTCATTCCATCGACAAGTAAGCCATTGGGTTCAATCGCAATCTCGAGGTCGTCGTCGCCATCAAGGACAAAACGGTTCTCAACTGTTCCGACCCGTGACATAGGGCCATCGAGGTCGATGGTGAATGATTGAGAGCCTTGTCCATTGGAGGGAATTGGGATGCGTATAGTGGATGCCTTCTGGGCATGAAGGGTGCCTTCGATTTGGGTTTCAATTGGAATTCTTGAGAGGGTAAGAACTTGGGTTGAGAAGTCGACTACACTGCCTTCACACCCGAGGACGCCCTCGATACGGCTTTCTGAATTTGCAGTTCCATTTGACGAAAAGGTGAGATCAATGCGATTCATTCCAATGGTTAGATTGGCTGGCTCAAGCGTCACTGCCCTTCCATCCGTAAGGGTGAAGTTGTGGGTTAACGAGCATTCAATCGTGGATTCGATCTCTAACTGCAGTGAATCTGATGGGAGCATGACAGCACCGAAATCTGGTCCGTTGACCGTTATTTCAGGCGAGCAATGTTCTGCAGTGAATCGAATGGTCATGTTGTCTTCACCTTCGACATGAGCTGTCCACGGGACGAGAATTCCATCGTGGTCTCGAATGAGGACACCTTGGGCGCCAAATGCAGTCCCGTTTCTGAACACATCACTCGCTTCACCGTCATTGATTCCAAGCAGCATTTGATCCCCATTATCTGCTTCAACAACTCGAAGCCAAGGTTGTTCAGGGTCGCGATTGAGTTCGTTGCGCTCTTCATCACCAATGCTTCTGTCCTGCTGCATCACAAGAATACCGTGACCCGGTAGGTGTGAATCAAAACCAACGTCTGAGTGCCGTTCAATCCAAATGTACTGCTCCTCGCCAAGCGGTATTCGAAGAGCCTCTCCCCCTTCAGTCATGCCTTGCATCTGAATGGTTGGGCCGATGCATGGTTGGACACTGGATGCTGGCCATGTGAGGTCGAGCGAAACATATCGTTCCAGTCCAATGAGTTCCATCGTCGGTGATGTTCCAAGTGCGGGCCATACGCCGCCGCCGTTCCAATTACCACTCGCCATGATGTCCCAATTACCAACGCCATGCCAATCTGAATTTGGGCTTACATCATGGACGGGATAAAGATCCAGTGCGCCCATTTGGTGCATCATCTCATGGAGGATGGTTCCCATGCCACTGGACCCTGTCCGCAAACTTGCCATGGTGTAGTGGCCAACAGTATGTTCACTCGATACTTTGATTGGCTCTTCAAATCGTGTGAAATGACTCCAAATATTGTTGCTTTGACCTGGGTTTTCTTCCTGGCCTTTTGTGGTGTGGAGGATTAAAAGACGGTCCACGACACCGTCGTTGTCAAGATCGAATTGGGTCCAATTCACATCATCTGCTCGCAATCGAACGACTTCTTCGGCCAAGTTCATCGGTAAGAAATCGCCAGCAGAATTTGTATCTCTGTCTCCACTGTAGTCGGCTCCGTATGTGGCAACATTCGCTGAGGCCCTTGTCACTTGGTCATGGACGACGAC
>DUIP01000109.1 GCA_013330285.1 Candidatus Poseidoniaceae archaeon | reverse complement strand
CCATCGCCGTCCGAATCAGCATCGAAAACCAAAGGGTTCGTGCCATAGATGTTGACTTCATCTCCATCGCTCAACAGGTCATCATCCGTGTCATTGTCAAGTGGATCGGTGCCGTTCACAAGCACTTCAACACCGTCATCTAAACCGTCCATGTCGGTGTCCATTGACAACGGGTCGGTGCCATACACGAGCACTTCGAGTCCATCATTCAATTCGTCGTCATCCGTGTCAATGTCATTTGGATCGGTGCCATAGACATCGGTTTCGTTGGTATCAGTGAGGTTATCACCGTCTGAATCCAGAATCATCTGAGTGCCGTAAATGATCAATTCCCATTCATCGAGGGTACCAGAGTCTCCATTGCCCTGGTCCTCCAGCGAAAGGGACCATTCGCCTCTGCTGTCCTCGCCCCAATGTTGTACGGTCCCAAATCGCCAATTGTTGAAATTATTGCCGCTGTCATCGTGTTTCTCAGCGAGGACACTTTGAGATCCTGACGGGCTCGTTAGAATCAGTTCCATGTCGCCGCGGAACGTATGTGGTAGGTCGACGATCACGTCGATGTTCTCAATCTGTATGGCATCGGACACGGTTGTGTTGCTGTAGACGACTTCTCCGGTGTTGTCTGGAATCGCAAGGTTGGTTTCAATTGTTCCAGACGTGGTTGAAATCTCTGCTTCAGAAGGTGTCCAATTCACCGCTGCGGCCACTGCTGCACCTGCATCGATGACCCCATAGCCGTACTTGTGGCTCACAAGGTGGCCTGCCCCGTTGGTGGCCCATGAGGCATCGTTTGCATCGTTTTGGCGCGAGGTTTCGACAAGAATGTGCTGGACGTCGCGCCAGGTGAGGTTTGCATTTGCTTCAAACATGAGAGCGATGATGCCTGAAACCAAGGGTGTGGCGGATGAAGTCCCACCGAAGGTGCTGGTGTAATCGCTGTTTGAATAACCACCTGATCCTTCGATGTCTGTGGTCGTGATGCTCTCGCCGTCACCGTTTGATGGAGAAGCGACGAGAATGTTCGCGCCGGGTTCGGCGTAGTACGATTGACGCCCTTTGTGGTCGACTGCAGTCACTGCAATCGTGTACCTCAAGTTCGCGTATCCATCGTAATTCGAATTGTCGTCATCATCCAAGCCATTGCCTGCCGCCCATGTGATGATGTTCCCTTTGCCGTTCCTTCCTTGAAGGGCATCTGCTTCAATGGCAGCTAACATCAACGGCCCTGGTCCAGAAAGGGTCTCACCGTCATCGCTCGGCCCCCATGAATTGGAATAGATATCGATGTCTTGGCGTTCGTGGCCAAGGGTGTTTGATTCACGGATATCGGTCGTACTGCATGAGATCAATTGAAGCCCGACGAGGCTTGCTTCAGGGGCAGCCCCAGTGACACCAACGCCATTGTTTCCAGTCGCTGCAGCAACACCGCCTGCCGCCGTGCCGTGGGCATTGTTTGAGGTCGGTGTCGGGTCGCCATCATCATTACAAAAATCATAATCCAAGGTTGAATCATAGTATGTCGAGATGTCAGGGTGGTTCCAATCCAAACCGTCATCGACGATGCCAATGACAATGCCCGATCCCTTGTAGGTGTTCCACGTGCCTGTAATGTTGACATCTTCGCCGCTTATGCCGCCGGTTTGACCCGTATTCACAAGATGCCATTGTTCACCAAATTTTGGATCGTTTGGCGTCCATCTTGGCTCCATGTCCCTCTCAATTAACGGGTAGGCTGCCTCAATGAGGCCTGAAGTCTGCCAATCATGAAGAACGCTCTGCGCTTCTTGAGTGTTGAAGTCGACAAGTTGTGCACCTCTAAGATGCCCGGCGTCCACTCCGAGGTTGTGATTTGAGAACACAACCCATTGCTGAACGGCTGACAGTTGGTCTTCGCTGTAGATGGAAACGTCGCTATGGTGTGCGATTGAAGCTTGGATGATTGGCGAGTACGTATCGATGAGGGGGTGGTCTTGTGAATCAGATAAGGGAGCCCATCCAGTGGTCGTTTCACCAATGTTGGAGTGCGTCGCACCAACGAGTGGGACCAGCAATGCTGTGAGTAAAATGGAGCACATCGCCACAGCACGCATTGGTGGTTGGTTGCTCCGGTCCATCATAACGCTACCTCCGCTTTGGTTCCCGATTCAATGCTCTGGCGTGTTCTCAAACTGGGTCTGATTTTGTCAATCGTTGTGCGAGTTCGCTCAAGGTTTCACCCTCGTTTCGCAACGAGCGAATGTAGCGAGGAATGGTGTGATTTGAAGACGTCAAGTCGTCAAGTGAACCAATCCACTCAAGGCCATGGGTCGGGGGCGATAATTGTGCGTCATGTGAAGAATGGGTGGTCCAAACTGAGCACCCATCGCCATCTTCGGATGCAGTTTGGAGGCAGAAGTCTTGAGGGAGAATGGAACGCAAACAGGTGAGAGCGTTTCTAGCGGTATATTCGACGATGCAATCGTTTGCAACGTAGGGCGCGTTCATCGCATCGAGCGCTTCGATTGAACGGTCATCTTCTGCACCCCTTTGAAACCAAATCAGTGGGAAGTTTTCATGGCCCAAGCGTACGATAAGATCTCGGACAACGGATTGAGCGCGTTCGGGGGCGAGGAAGAGGACGACGATTTCCGGAACGATTCCATCATCAAGTGAGGGCCGGATGGGGAAGCCTGAGATTGTCCCCCCTGCATCACGTGGATGTATCGGGGCGCAAGCCCAGCCAAGTTCAGAAAGTTCTCCTACCGCTGTGTGAGCGGGACGTTCGTGATTGAGTCCTGCCCCATAGATATGGATCGTTGAACAATTTGTCACGTGTGAACGCAACGTTTTTTCCGATAAGGATGTCATTCCCTCGACCTCCATACCGCGAAATGATTCAATCGACTTATCAAAACTTGTACCAAATCATTGCTCGCTCTGATGAAGCAACGGATTGAAGTCAACTGACCCCCACCACTGTGTGTGGCCGAACCATCCAGACCCCCTCATGACCGCGGGCATGTGCTGTGGTCTGCAGAAGGCGGCCCGACAAGGATGTTGCTTGCAAGTTTCGACCGATGGGTCGGCGCGACCCTTGCTGATGACGGCGTAGACATGCCATTTATGGGGGGTACTGACCATGTTGAGGCTACGATTATTGCCCGAGCGGATGGCATCATTGTTGGGACTGCGGCAATCGATCACATGTTGCAGATATGGGCGCCGTCGTTGAAAATCACCTGGTGGGCCAGCGATGGAAAGAAGGTCTCTGAAGGCGACGACATAGCAACAGTTTCGGGCGACCGTGAGGCTGTGCTATCGATGGAACGGAGCATCCTAAACATCCTTGGCCAACTTTCAGGCATCGCAACCGAGGCAAAACGCTGGTCAGCGATTGCGCCCGGACAAATTGCGTGCACTCGAAAGACCATTTGGGGCTTGATGGACAAGTGGGCGGTTCACCTTGGAGGTGGCCTGACGCACAGACTCAACAAATTCGATGCGACAATGATCAAA
Organism: Candidatus Poseidoniaceae archaeon; assembly: GCA_013330285.1. GTDB lineage: Archaea > Thermoplasmatota > Poseidoniia > Poseidoniales > Poseidoniaceae > MGIIa-L1 > MGIIa-L1 sp8160u. Next base: position 228 of record DUIP01000109.1, on the reverse strand, counting down.
GAAAACGATCTTGCTACAATGCTTGGGGATATTGAGGGCCACGATAACAGGATCGCTCGCTACCTTCAAGACGTCGACCCTGCATCATGTGGAGCATTCCTTGAAATTGAAGTGAGGGAAAACAAGGAAGCGATTGTTGCCGCCGCAATTTGGGCCCAGCGTAGGCAAGAAGGCGTTCATAAAATCGTCATCATGTTGGATAATTTTGGACCAGAGCGGTGCAAGGAG
>DUIP01000135.1 GCA_013330285.1 Candidatus Poseidoniaceae archaeon | reverse complement strand
CCATGAACGTGTGGTCTGTTCGACAACTTCGATGAGTCCGCGTCGTGTTTTGAAATGCTCAAGCATCTCCGGATTTGCATCGCTGACAAGGCAGGGCAATGCTTCGATGAATGCGGACCGTTTGGCAATTGCTGCACGGACACTTGTTGGGTCCTCGGCTTGGAAGTGACCTTCCTGAAGTTGAACACCGAGTCGCTTGAGCAAGCCGACTCCAGGACCAGCTTCATGGCGCTCAAATGCAGATTGCAAGCCACTCATCGATGCTTCATCTGAAGATTCAATCCAACTCCAGAGTCGTGCCTCAAGCAACCCTTCAGATGCCGCTTTGATGCCTTCAGTAGCAAGTTTGACGGTTTGTGTGATCTGTTCATTCGTGGAAACAAAGCCCTTGTTTGAAAGACCATGACCGGCGCCAACGGCAATGGCTTGGTCGCTCCAATTGCACGATTTGAGAATCTCTTCCAATCCCCATTCGCCGGCTTTTTCTTGCATCACTTTGAGCATTCGACGCTCAGGATTCAGCAAGACTGATGCCTCCATGACGTGGTGGGGGCGACCAACGCCCTTCAAATCTATGCTTCAAAAATAAGTAAAGAGAGCGTTCGATGATGTCGACCCTGTCATCACTCTTCTTCCAGCCAAAGGCGAGTGCCGCATGCTGGGCACGTGTATTCAGATGGTTTGTGTCCATTGATCACGGTGACCGTGCCGCATGGACCGCACAGGATGGATGAACGAATTGGTTCATCGAGGGTGGTGTCAACGCGGTACATCACTCGCCCGGCGTCAGGCAGTTGCTCAGCAGCAGGCAGCCAATTTTCAATTTCTTCAGGTGACATTGTTCGCTGAGATTTCATGGACATGCCAAGGACGAACAGCACCACGCCTCCAACCCCGATGGTGGCCCCCATTGAGTAGATGCCTCCAACTGAGAGAAATGCACCAGTGACGAGACAAATCAATCCTGCGACGAGGATGTTCTCTTTGCCGTGCTGCACCATCACTTCACCTCATTGTAAAGCGTCTCTGAGAGCGGAGGCGACTTTTGGAATCTGGGCGAGAGGGATAGCACACAACCCAATGCGAACACCACCGGTTAATGGGACAAGGTAGACATCCTGTTGTGCACATGCTTCTGCAATGTCGTGGGGTTGTTCATGGTCCAACCATGCAAAGAAACCATCATGGGTAGGATTGAGTGGGACGCCAAGTTGTTCGCAGCAGTCAATCAGTGCAGTTCGCCGGTCAGTCAACAATTCTTTCAAGCGATCCCGTTCGTTGCTCCAGGCAGCCCCAGTTTCGTGGGATGCATGCATTTCACTGACGGTGAACTGAGACACACGTGGCGCTGCTGACCATGTTTGGCGCCCAGTTACACCCATAACTGTCGCTATTCGGTCGGTGACGGCTTGGTCCGGATGGATGCTTACGATTGCCCCAGTTCGAAGCCCGTACATGGTGTGTGATTTTGATAGGGACAGTGCAAATGTGATCAGGAGGTTTTCAGGCCATGGCCATCCATTTGACATGGCATCATGAATGGTTTCCGCCCAACCATGTGGTTCTTCAGCGTACAAATGATATGCCAAATCCAAGAGAAGGGTATGGCCGACCTTTTCATTGACTGAAGCACTCTCCATCACCGCTTCAAGCATGGCCATTCGCCCATCTGGGGTGAGGGTGAGGCCGGTTGGATTGTGAGCAGGGTCATTGATCCATATCATGACTTTGTCCTGCTTTGCACACAGATTGGAGAGCTCTGACTTGAAGCCCTGAATATCAACAAACGGGTAAGGGGATGCCTCCTTTGGAAGCAGAGGATAGGTGCGTGGTTTCAAATCACAACCTGCGAGGAAGCCCTTGTAAGGGCCCCAATGGCGATCTCTGAGGATCACATGGTCGCCACGGTTGGCAAAATTTGTTGCAGCGAGGTACAATGCTCCCGAACCACCAGCAGATGCCGTTGCCGTCATCGCGATGCCCATGCTCTCAAGTTCAGTTCGTCGTTCACCAAGTGCGAGTGTCTTGGCCAAATCAAGGAAAGCAGGGAGACCTGTAAGGGGGGCATAGGCTGCAATTTCGACAGGGGGTGCTTGTCGAATGGCTTCGTCAACCACGGTGTTGATCGCAAGAGTGCCGTCGTCTTCAAGCAATGCTCCAATGGTCCCATTGACAGCATCTCGGCCTTCGGCCTTAGCGTTTTGATATCGAGCGAACCAAGCAAAAATGGTATCGCTGCCCACCTTTGTTTGTGCGTAGGGGTTGAGTAAACCTGCGCCCGCATCATGGTCCATGAGCCCCCCAATGCGGGACTCTTCTTTGAGTTGTCTCTCTATTTTCGTAGCCAAATCATCCGTTTGATTCATCAAGGGTTAGCCTTTGGCCGAACCATCGCCTGTGTAGCATAGCTGGTAGTGCATCGGATTTGTAATCCGAAGGCCGGGGGTTCGAGTCCCTCCGCAGGCTCCTTTCATCGATAAGACAGAAAACCAGTTTGTTCTGGAAAGGCACATGCGTCCCTTTCATCTCGCCTTCCCAGTTGTGGACCTCACATCAACGGAACGGTTCTATGTCGACCTGCTTGGTTGTACGATTGGTCGCCGAACTGATCAATCGTTAAACTTGAATTTCTTCGGACATCAAATCGTAGCACACTGTGTTGATTCGATGCCAGATTACACTGATGGTGGGCGAATTGATGGTCGGCAAGTGCCACCTTTCCATTTTGGACTTGTCATGGAATGGACGCAGTGGCATGAGTTTCGTGACCATCTTGATTCACTGGATGTCAAGTACCGATTGAAGCCACATGTTCGATACCCCGGTTCGATTGGAGAACAAGCAACAATGTTCATCGATGATCCTTCGGGCAACGCCATCGAACTCAAGTCCTTTCAGGATGATACGCGTCTCTTTGCAACCCTTTTGGGCAGTGAGCACGCTGCTGGCGGTGGGCGCCTCTAAACCGAACGCTCAAGTTTGAAGAGCGGCTGGGCTGAGCATGGTCGCCCAACGCCTTGATGGTAAAGCATGTGCAGCAAGCGTTGAGGCAGAACTTCACGACCGAATTGCCACATGTGCGTCAGCTGGTGTAGAACCGCATCTTGCGGTGGTGATTGTAGGTGATGACCCTGCAAGTCATGTGTATGTCAATTCCAAAGTAAAAGCATGCCATCGTCTTGGGATCAAAAGCACGCACATCGAATTACCATCCACGGCATCCGAACAAGAGGTTCGAGAGGTCATCGACCAACTCAACGGTGACGATAGCCTTCATGGTATCCTCGTGCAATCACCACTTCCGAGTCACATGGACGAAGAAGCCCT
>DUIP01000203.1 GCA_013330285.1 Candidatus Poseidoniaceae archaeon | reverse complement strand
GTCCCCCAGTACACTCGCTACCCATGGCATGGTATGCTAACACGTAGGGAGCGTGTGTTTGCTCACACACATGGACACAAATTTACAGCATCAAGAGATAGGTTGTCGGTAGAGGGTTTATGTTCGGGCCCATGTCGGTCCCATCGTGGACAATTTCTGGGACGATGTCGAATTTGAAACTGAATTGACCAAAGGGGTCAATTCTCAAAGGAGATTTTTGATCATGTACAGGATTGTCCTTGCCGTTTGCGGGCTTATGTTGTTCCTTGTCGGTTGGGGAATGTGGAATATCGGCCTTGGATCATCTGAGGGGCAAGTGGCACCCATGGGAGAAGGATTGGAATGGCTGTTCTTTCTCAGCGGTATATTTGTTCAGTTTTTCCTCGGCCCATATTTTGTATGGTGCGCCCTATCAGATGGACGTCTTTCCATACTTGCACCAAAGGAACTCCGAGAATTCAATGGTTTGAAACGCGCCATTTCAAACAAAGAAATTCACAATCATTACTGGGCAGCATACAGGGACCCAACTCACGAACACCACAACGAAATCATCAGGTACAGGTGGATGGATATAATCCGATGGAAACACCACCCGTCTGATTTTTTTGGATATTTGCAAATCACACATGAGTCCGGTGAAACGAGCCATGGGTCGATTTTACCGAAATCCTCGGAACGATACCGGGCCTCTCATGGTACGTGGACTTATGATAAGGATCAGCCGGCAAAATCCACAGGCCTCAAACCCCCATACAACCGCCTTTTCACCCTGTCAATGCTCCTTTTCCTTCTTTCAGTGCCGTCGTTCCTACCTTCGCTCATCGTAAGTTTGATCCTCGCAGTCGTATCAAATGATTCAACTCAATTGATGATCTCGCTAAGGTCCTCCCCTGTAGTTGTCTTGCTTGGCCTGTTTGTTGTTTGGCGCAACACCGATTTGCTCGATGCTTTTCGTCGAGAACAGAAATACGAAGATCTGAGCGTTGAAGCTTTAGAAGAGAGAATGAATATCCTGCGAGAGACATTCGTCACGGTTCGTGAACATGAGCGTGGCCATGTCTCAACAGCAAAAGAGACAAAGCCATACAAAAGACCTCCAATGGTCGCTTCATGCTTGTGTTTTGCGGTCCTGTTCACACTTTGGAGTGGGCCTGACACCATCAATGAGACGGTGATTATTCTGCTTGGCTCCTTCATATTCCTACTTCTTTTGTACAGGCATGTGAGGCTTGTCTATTCTTCTGACAGTTTCAAGGGATATCGCGTCACTGCAAAACATATCCATCTTCTTGATGGTATATTTAGTCGAAAGTTGAAACGCAAAAATCTTCCAAATCTTATGTACGTACGTATGCTTGATGACTGGGAAGTCAAGCAGGGCAGGGTGGATCAAGGATACAATGTGTGCCTTCACTTGGTGTGGGTGAGAGAAGAAAAAGAATGGACCCTTAGCAGTGGTTTGATCGATCTTGTTCATTCGTTAACGAGGCCAGGCTATCCACTTTCGCAGCATTTCGATAAGACGACCCTTGAGCTACATGTGGGTGGAAACGATCTCGTTGGCTATATCGCAGGCATGGAGATTCGCTTTGAATTCAAAGGCGAGGCAGAACAAAAGGAATTTGCTGAACGCCTTGCTGCTGACCTTTCCTTGCCGCTTAGAAAGGATTGGCTCTACAGCGACCACAAAGGCGCCAATCAAATCAAGACCATGAGAAATTAGTGACATTCTTGACCGTGTCAATTCAAAGGATCGATTCAAAACCTCGAACGACCTTCGATGAATAGGTCAATAAGGTGTCAAATTGTGCCGAAAGTATGGATGAGGAAGATCAATCTTGGAGTGTTCGTGAAGCCATTACAATTCTGAAGAATTCAATGAAGGAAAACAACAAAAAAGCAAGTGAGGTCTTTTCCTCCATCGATGTCAATGACGATGGGGAAATCAACGGTCCAGAATTGTACAAGGGACTGATTGAACACATCGGGCATCATCTATCGCCTGGTCAAGTTTCAATGATCATCAATGCATTGGATACAAATGATGACAACCGAATCGACCTCGCAGAACTTTCTGCTGCTCTTGAAGAAGAATAAGCGTATTCAGGGGGTGCCCACGTAATCGCATACATGCACCTGAGAGCACCTTGATGACAGACAGCCCTGTACTTCTGCTTGGATTATACAAGGGATCACAGTTCATTTGGCACCGGTGTTTGGTCCATATGTAAGAACGCATAGACCGCCCACCATGTGACAATGTCCCATGAATGAACAAGGTTGTTTATTCCTGTGGAATTATCAGTACCCATGTAGTCAATCATGGTGTCCATCGTATCGCATTCACGGTGGTAACACGGATATCCATCCACCAAACCATTCCATCCAAGGGTTGCAACACCGATGTTTTGGAACGAGTCGTGGTCACTTCGAGCAGTTGGTGATTCGTAAATCGCAACGGTATCTTCGTAGATATCGCCCCATAGTGGGCTCTCTCCACCCTCAAGCCATGCTTCTCTTCCACGATCGATTTCGTACCCTAGATCCAGTGCATCTCCACCAATCCATTCTGCCAAGTAATACATACCTGCTTGGTCAATCGCTTCCTGGGAACCATCCGGGCCAAGGTATACGGAAAGCGCATAATCACCTGGATAATTGACACCTGCCATGTCGAGGTTCAGATAATTGCTCACAGTAATTCCATCTGGCAGGTCGTTAGCGAACGAACGCGAACCCCACAATCCTTCTTCTTCAGAGGACCACAAACAGAAGACCATTGTTCGGCGAGCATCGAATTCAGCAAGGACACTAGCAGTGGTCAATACCATACTCGATCCTGCTGCATTGTCGTAAGCGCCGTGTCTGGTCCCGTAACCTGGAATACCGACTTCAGCTCCAGGAGTATAAGCCACAGGAGGGGCAATGTCAAAATGTGCGCCAAAGACGAGCCATTCATTTGGATAGACTGAACCATCTTTGTACCCACAGATGTTGACCGCCCAGGCTGTATTCGATTGGAAACGATGGACTTCCACCCTATCCAATCCGTAGCCCTGCATGACGCCTTCAAAATACGTAATTGCGTGTTCATACGAAGGGTTTGCATTTCCAATCCAGCGATCAAGATAGCCAACTGCTCCATCTGCACCGCATGAGGCACAAGGGGTATCGTCGGTAATGAAATCGACCCAGTCATAGACATCTCTACCATTGACCCAACCATCACTCGCACCAACGCCGTTCTCTTCAGTCAAATCAGCCCGAAACGGTCGGCTTGTTTCCAGAACTAGAGAAATGACATCGCCTCCGGATTGGTTTCCTGAAATCAACCATGGCCACATCCCTCCTTCATCTTGATTTGCAACTGCTTGCACAGCAGAACCGCTTTTCGGATTTTCAAGCCATGTGGTCCAAGACTCGTCTGCCTCTCGAATTGGCCAATCGACACGTCCAATCTCCCCAACGAAGAAGACGACCTTGTCGTTCCTTGGAGGGAGGAGGATGTTGACACTCACCTGTTCGCCAGAGTTCATATCGAGCACTGTGCCGTTTTGAGCGCGCATCGAACCAGGATCTTGTATGAAGTACGGAATGAAGACTGCTAGGTCATCATTGGCATCGAGGGTGATTGTTTGCCACATTCCAGCTTCAAGCGAATTAGACTCAACAATTGTGAGAGACGACGCTTCAAGAGATTGTACTTCGCTTTCTCCAATGCAACCTGAAAGTGGTGCTAGAACCATCAAAAACATAAGGCCAACAGCCTGTATTGGAATGCGCATGTCATGGCCAACCACCGCTTATGTTTGAATTCAGTGGTCTTGGCGAAAACGTTTGAACCTCTTGGACACAGATGGCTTGTGTACAAGGGCTTTCCTTGTATTCAATTTAATTCAAATTCTCTGAGAATTTCCTTGGCCAAATCCTGACTCCTTCGCCATTGTCGCCTTCGGCGTCGGTATCCCCAACTTATGATAGGTACAAACATAATTACAGAAAATATGGGGAAGAAGGGTGGGAAGAACAACGCCACAGGGAACAATAATAACAAAATTCCAACTTGCAGGTAAATTTTTGACACTGCCCAGTCTAACCAAGTTAGTGTGTTTTGATCAATTTCCTCATCCATTTCCCCCCATTGAAATTCTTCCCCGCAATGCGGGCAATCAAAGAGCCCTGGCCCCCCATCATCCAATTCCACCTCTAGGCTGCAATGTGGACACTGGATGACAGCCATAGTATGGCTTAGCAAAGATTTTCCTAAATAAAATAATAGCCGGTTGCAGTCACTTACCCAGCCCGAAGGAACTGACTCCAATGGCTACCCTGATTTCTATTGGCTTGGTTGAACTATCGAAGTGAATGAGCGACCGTTACTGAGGCAACACCCATTGCGGCCAATCCTCATGGTCTGAAGACCGGCTCACAAGAATGAGAACGGGTCGCCCGACCTTAGCAAGGACCGATTCAAGGGAACTGGCGGTTGAGGGTGGGATGACGCCATCGCGCATGTCGACCGCCAACCAAGCATCCGGATACTGGCCTTTCCAAGCCTCTAACTCAGCTTCAATTCCTTCAGGTGGAACCCCTTGGCGAACACTGGCGATAAAGCCCCAATTGGGTAAGCAGCGACGCTCCGCATCAGTCCACAAAAACATACGAGGTGGGCGGGGGAGGCGTGCGAGTTGATCGATTGCTTCTTGCTCAGTCACACACACCGGTCGGTTTGGCATTGGAACAGGAACGGAATGTTGCCATGTTCGGTCGATGTTCATCGGTTCACGGCGGCGCATGGTTGAGCGAGGCAAGCAGTCCTGTTTCAAACCCTCGCTGAATCAGCCACAAAACACCACAGGAACCGAAGGGAAACCAACCCAACCTTCATGCCCCCCTTACGCCGCCCTGTCTTCATGGCAAACGGCAACGCACCGCCTCCACCCCAGCCGCCGGGTGGCTCGATGCTGATGATGTTGGGTGTCATGGTCATGATGACCCTCCTGATCATGAATCCAGGAATTCGAAATTCCTTGGGCGCAATTGCTGACCCAATCTTGGGCCCGGTTCTCCCAGAAGAATCCTACTTCGTGTTCACAGTCCTCATATTGGGAACATTTTCGATGACCATGAACACTGTGCTTCGAAACTTCTTCACCGACCCAATGGCCCAAGCCCACATCGGTCACCGTCAACGTCAGGTTCGAATGATGATGAATGATGCTCGCATGAGCCGGGATCCAATTCTCCAAGAAAAGGCAACAACGCTTCAACAGCAGATGATGCCTGAGCAACTCAAGGTGCAAATGGGTGCGATGAAGCCGATGATGTTCACGATGGTCTTCATCATCGCCATCTTTGCCTGGCTTACCACGACAGTTGAGAACTTCCGAGTGGATTATGTCTCACTACCATGGCACAACGAATGGAACCTGCTGAGTGATAAATTCCTCTTTTTCCCAGCTTGGATTTGCACATACATTTGCATGAGTGCCCCATTGGGCCGAATTGTTGACCGCCACATCAAGCTCTTCCGCTACCGATCTCACCCGATGGTCAAATCAGGAGAGACCATCAAGGAACCATTGTTGCATTTGGTCGCTGGTCAAACCAAGGCGAAGAGTGCAGATGCTCGACGACGACAACAACGCAGTCAGCGCCAATCTTCCAACAGAAAAACAAACAAAGCAAAATCCACTTCGGTGAACAAAAGCACTGAAGAGGTCGAAAAGCCAGAAAAGCATTCTGCATTGGAGTGCCCGGAATGTGGAATGGACATGATCACAAAACTCGGACCGAGGACAAAGCGTTGCGATGTTTGCAGGCACGAATGGGTGTGAGCATGGTCAAAATCACTGTCTCTGGCCACCCAGGGAGTGGGACAAGCACACTTGTCAGCGGATTGATGGACCACTTTGGTTGGTCATCGTTGAATGGCGGCGATGTCTTTCGAGCCGAAGCAAAACGTCGTGGCATGACACTGGCTGAATTTGGAGCACTGTGCACGACTGATTTGGAAGTCGACCGACAACTCGATGCTCTGTTGCAAGAACGCATGTCAGCAGCAGGTGCAGAAGAAATTGTTGAATCTCGGCTTTCAGGATGGTGGGCCTACAGGCTTAACCTCGATTGTGTTCGAATGTGGATTGATGTTGATGCTGAAGAACGGGCTCGTCGGGTTGTTGCCCGTGAAGGCGGCACCATTGAAGAAGCACTGAAGGCCAATGAGAAGAGAACTGCCGTCGATGCAGAACGCTTCATGCAACTGTATGGCATCTTACCCGAAGAGCGAGAACCCTATACCATAGTACTCGATGCAACACATCTAGGCAGGGAGGAAGTCCTTGCCGCTGCAGTTGAACACTTGGAGGCACTCGCATGACATACCACGTACTCGATACAAAAGCCACCACGAACCCAGCGGTCGGAACCATGCCGGATCAACGAACCGTTGAGCAAAGGTTGGCTGGCGGATTCATTCTGCTCGACAAACCAGCTGGACCAACCTCGCATCAAGTGGCGGCATGGGCCCGTGATCTGTTCGAACTTGAACGACTTGGCCATGGTGGAACGCTTGATCCATTTGCAACAGGTGTTCTTCCGCTCATGGCTGGAAAGGCAATGAAGGTGACAAAGAAGATCCTCAACCACAAGAAATCCTACATCTGTGTGTTCAGATTTGCACAAGAAGTCAGTGATGAGGACCTCCAAGAGGCCATGGTGCGATTGACTGGTCGCGTCTACAATGTACCGCCAGAAGTATCTGCGGTCAAGGTACAGGTTCGTACAAGGAAGATTTTCGCATTCGAACAACTCGATCGCTCAGGCAATGACATGATTGCTCGTGTGCACTGTGAAGCTGGCACCTACATCCGAACAATGGCTCGTGACCTCGGTCTTTTGCTGAATATGAAGGTTCAACTCAAGGAATTACGCCGAGATATGTCTGGTGTGTTCACCCTTGATGATTGTGTAACGCTCCAAGAACTCGCAGATGCTGTTTGGTTGTGGAAAGAATGCGATCGGCCTGAGGCGCTTATTCGCATCATTCACCCAATTGAGAAACTCTTGCTGGATTTGCCTTCTGCAACCGTCAAGGACAGCGCTGCTGCTGCACTCGCCCACGGAGCGCCATTACTGCGCCCAGGTCTTGTCAACATCGCCGCTGGTGTTGCTTCTGGAAAGGAGATCTATGTTCAAACGCTCAAGAATGAGGCTGTTGGGGTAGTGACCCTCACAGCGGACACTGACGACATAGCATCGATGACTGAAGGTGAAGTGGCGCGTCCGAGCATGGTGCTCATGGACGGCGATGTCTACCCCCGACGTTGGAAATCACCTGAGTGATTCCAAACACAACGTGATCTTCATCACGCTTCGATGTATTCTTCGTAAATATACTCCTCTGTTTCAATTCTTATTTTCAATACTGACATGGTTCCCACATCCACCTTGTCAACCGAAGTTGAGCGGTCCCCACGACCTCAAAGCAAATTTTTGTGAGACGGTCCCATTATCAAGTTTGAGGGTGTTTTCCGCGTTATCCGACAAGAGAGAACTGGTTTCATAGCCAAAATTTCATTCCAACTTCTTGATTTTAGGAGGGGCAAGGAAGGCAAAAGCTCCAACGATGACAAGCAATCCAATCACCGTCAATCCGTAGAAAGCACCGTCACCAATCTCAATTCCAGACGAGGAGGTATCATCACTCGTTTGCTTTGGCATAATCTCAACCGCTATCACAGCCTCGTTATTGGTTTCATCACCCTCATCAATTTCCAGACCACGGTCAACCATGGCTCGAATCTGAACCGTTCCTGGCTGCTCTGGAATGGCCCAGTCACATGTGACTTCACCCAATTCACCTGGTTCAAGAAGCGGGATGGTGCCAATGGCAATCAATTCAGTGTTCATCTCACAGCGAACTGAAATCATTGACGCATCGGCTTGACCGTTGTTTCGGACAAGCACCCGGAATGCACCAATGCCACCTGCAGTCATGTCTGAATTTCCTTCATCAATACTTTCAATCACCAAATCAGGAAGCGCCATCACTTCCAAATCCATGATCCGCTCAGTGCATGTTGATTGATCACATAGCGAAACCAGGACAGCATGGAAACCTGGCGTCGGGGCGTTGACGGTAATGGTGCGGGCGCCAAGGTCGATCGAAGCCCAACTGCGGTTTGTGCTTGCCGTCAATTCATCTGAATCGATATCTGCATAGCTGATGGAAAGGACGGTTGGAACAGCAAGTTGAACTGGAATAACGGATTGGAATTCCGTCAAAACTGGTGCATCATCAACTGAGGTTACCGTGACCATGAACACTTCACTCCACGAGTTTCCAGCCTCATCGAACACGGTGGTTGTCACCGTAGCGAAGCCCGAAACTTCCGGCATAAGACGCACACGGATATCACCCTCTGTCAGATCAATTTCCACCAGTTCAGTGTTGGTGTTGCTGAAGGTTACCATGAGGTTTTCATTGACTGTGCGGTCATCACTGCAGCGATGCAAAAACGGAAGGATACGTCCTCCACCATCCTCGATGAGGGTTTGGTCGCCCACTGGAACACAGATTGGATCTTCATCCCAAGCGATGCTGTATCCACCAGTGATGTCAATCGAAGTGACTTCGAACGCTGTCGTGCTTGCTTGACCAAGCGAATCCCAAGTGAACCAAGTTTTGAGTTCGACCTTCAGCGGCGCATTCGCATCGTGCAAATGGGCCCCAATTGGGAAGGAAAGGTCAATTGCGGGATTCAGTTCCACTGGTTGATTGGTTACCAATTCATCATTGACGAAGAGCAGCCAACGTGAATAGGTGGCATCCAGTCCATCCAAATCGCCGAAGATTCGACCATTGAGCATCAAGGTTGGATCGTTAACATCCACAGTCACTTCACTGATGCACGCATCGATGGTTGACAGCCTCACCTTCGTGTAGGGCTGATCGGGCAAAAGCATGTGCTCGTTCATCGATTGGAACTCAGTAAAGGAGACGCCATCTGATGAGAAAGCGTATTCCAACTGTACATCATCAAGTGATTCATTCTGCAGCACATAGTGAACCCGTCCAATGCGTTGATTCGGTGGTGTCTCAATGACATTGCTGGTCCAAACACCACTCGAGCCTGAGGTGCTTGATTGCAATCCACAGGACGCATACCCCATGTTCTGTGAATCGCCGGCGGTCAGGTCAAGGTTGATCAGTGGTGTTTCATGCGCATCAAACGTTGTCATTGCGGCTGCCACTTCCCCTCCATACCAAGGGGTTTGCATGGTCACTTCAATGCCCACAGCGTCAAGATTCAGTTGGGAATCATCCGTCCCTCCAACCGATTCGTAATTGGCGGTGACAATGATGTTCTGTAGCGTGTTCCAATTCCACTCATCCAGTCCAGAGATGTTTTCTCTCCAGTAATTTCCAGACATGTGGTCAAGAGGGTTTTGAGTGTGTGAAATGGTGGCTAAGGACTCAAAGTTACCATCATACTCAACCGAGAATCGAATTGAGTCTTGAGAGAGTGCGTGTGGAACTGCAAACACGAAGACAAGATTCACTTCGATGATGTCATAGCCGGTTGAACCTGCTGCATTGAAGTTGGTCAGTTCCATTTCTGGCCCTGAAGACCAAGAATAAGCACCATCAGGAGCGTACCTTGAGTTGTTCGAGTCGGTCGGTGAAGATTGTGCCCAGAAGATCATCTCATCAAGGTTGACAGGCCGATCATGAACCATGGTGAGTCGAGCGTCAGCCACCATGGATTCAGTGTACAATGCCTCATCTTCAGAGAAGGAAGTGTACGCATCCATCGTCCATTCACCAGCATCATTGAACGACCCTTGAGGCAGGAGGTCAACGGTGCTTGTCTCATGTACCGAACGGGCAGAAACGCCCGACAGAGGAGCCAGAACAAACAAAATGAGGAGCATGAATGGGATGTATTTCTGTCTCAACGTGCTTCGCATGGAGTGTGTTAAGTGCCGAATGCACTTGAATGCAAGGGTTCGATGCGTGAACCTGTGCACCGTTCTGAGTCTGTGGTGGAGTGCGGATTATTGAAATACCACGCGGCTGACGGCGGAGCACCTCTCATGGCTGTGATGGTGTAGGGGTTAGCACGGCAGATTGTGGTTCTGCCAGCCCGAGTTCGATTCTCGGTCACGGCCCTCTTTCAACAGCGGGTCAAGCCTGTCACTGTTCAAACGCTTTTTCATCGATGGTGTGACCCATCCGTTCGACTTTTGTTTC
>DUIP01000108.1 GCA_013330285.1 Candidatus Poseidoniaceae archaeon | reverse complement strand
CCTTTGTTTCTCTGATCTTCACTTCATAGGTCCATTTGTAAGAAACGCAGCCAGGCACCCTACGCATTGGATGATTGTCAACCAACACATCGATGCCTCCAGACCATGTTGGACGGACCTGCCCTACGAGTTCTCCAGAACCTACTGCAACCGAACGAGCGGTCGCTGTGGAGGTGTCCATCATGACAGATTGTTGCCTTTGAGCCCAATAGCCTAAAATCATCCAAACCACACCAACACCCATCGTGATGTAAGGAAGCAAAAGGAAGCTATCATCACTCTGATCAACGCTCTCTTTGGCGCTGTTCATCCCCAAGTAAGCCAGGCTCGACACCCCTCCTAAGAAGATCAACAAAAATAATCCATAACTTGAGATCACTGCAGGCTTAGGCGTACCGATTTTGGTAGGGTGTTCGGGGAGAAGTTCGTTGTCCGGGTCAGGGTGATAGGGGCGTTCCATCACCCATGATTTCGGACCTGGCGCAGTGTAGACCCAACCATTTGGATCCGCTGTCGGGACGTATGATTTCTTTCCATAAAACCAATCTTCAACGGTTGTGCCCTTGTTGAGCGCCTGTGCCTCTAAATCTTCAGGGAGAGGATTCTGTTTCCGCATTCTATGTAATTTTGCCTCAAGGCCGGTTGGAGAAAGCATGGCTAGAACGACAAACATCACCAAGGAAATAATGTAGCCTTGAGGCTGAAAAAACAACGAACCAACCATGATCAGGACGATGAGGATCCACCAAGCCCACCCTTGCCAAGTGTAGGGGGTTGTGAATTTGAAAAAGCCTTGGTCAAATTCGACCTGTGGCTTGATGTCCATGGCCCTCTGTAGAGGTGACGAGTTATGATTCTTCCACCTTCGAAGCAGCGCAGCAGTCATTCGCCGAGAATACCAACGACTTTGACCATAATTCGTTTATCGCGCTGACCATCAAATTCGGCGTAATGAATTTGCTCCCATGTACCCAAATGCAAGCCTCCAGAACGCACCGCCATGGTCACTTGCTGGCCCAACAACTGACGCTTAAGGTGAGCATCTCCATTGTCCTCCCCTGTGCGGTGATGGTGGTACTCCTCTCCTGAACGACCTTCAATGCCGTAAAAGGGTGCAAGGTGTTCCAACCACTGGCGAATGTCATGATGAAGTCCATATTCCAAATCGTTGACAAAGCATGAGGCCGTAATGTGCATTGGGTTCACCAACACAAGACCATCGATGATTCCACTTTCCCTGACCACGCGTTCAACTTCATGCGTAATGCAACGAATCTCGTACCTCTCATCTGTGTTGATCCATAATTCTTCGACATAAGTCGCAGCAGTTCCTTTGACAAGTGTGCCCATAACCTACACACGCACGAGGCAGTTGTTGATGCTTAAGGTCAGTAGCCATACGTTTTTTTCGTTTCAAAACCATTGTTCGAAATCATAAGAGGAATCGCCACAATCGCCATGCAAATGCCATTGCAGAACACAACGAAGATGGAACCTACAACTGTCACAGCACCCTCGACTTCATCATCAGTGAGGAAGTCATACTCTTCCTGGGTGAGTTCACCATTTTCCAACATCTGATCGTAATCCACGACAATTTGCAAGGCAAGGATCGATGAGATCGCAATCCATAGAATGGTTCCGAGAACGATGAACACGCCTTGGCGGTTGTATTGAATCATTTGAATAGCGCCAAAAACCATACCAGCATAAGCCAAAATATTTGCAGAGGCAAGTGCAACCATAAGGCCGTTTGCACCGGGCATGATAAGCCCAAAACCTTCACCAAGAATACTGAATGCGGCATAAATGATCACCAAAATACCAATCACCTTTGGAGCCGAGGAAGGGGCTTGCTGAATGACAATAGGTTGTTGAGCCTGCCCGTAAGGCTGAGATGTTGCACCCATAATCATCGGTTGTTGGGCTACTGGCGCCTCCTGTGCAGGTGAAAGAGGAATTGATGATGGAGCAGTTGTGGCATCCGTATTTTCCGATAAATCATCCCATGGTGAAGGTTCCATGCCGATTGGTTAACGCAGCAAGTACATGAAACATCGTATATTGAACGTAGGGCTGTGTTGAAGAAGGAGCGGCCCTTGGGGAAACCAAGGAGGAAGCGTTGTGTCAGACATTCTGGTTGTGTACAAGAAGAATTTCGAAGCTGTGCATGATGCGAGCCTCGACATTATCACTGCCGAACTTCAACTCTGCAGTAAGGAGCGAGGTGGACTTCGAGTCGACATCCGAGCAAGGGAACGGGTTCGTCGGGCCGATTTCATCGGTCGCGACCTTGTCATTGTCCTCGGCGGTGATGGAACCCTGACCAGTATATCTCACAACATCGACGCATCAACACCTGTGATGGGTGTCAATTCACATCCAAGAGATCAAGACCCTGAAGGTAGTTTTGGATTTTACATGGATTCGAATGTCAATACATTTGCAGAGGATGTGAGGCAAGCACTCGCAGGCAATGCCATTGTCAACGACTTACCACGCCTTCAAGCCATCATCGATTCAACATCAGGTAATCGATTTACAACAGATCCCGCAATGAATGACCTTCTGATTGCAAACACTCATCAATACGCTCCAAGCAAGTACCATCTCCGCCGTGGAGATGAAAAATGCGAACAACAAAGCAGTGGACTGCTTTTTTCAACCTGGCTTGGCCAAGGCGCTTGGCTCAATCATGCGATTTCAAAGCAAGAACTCAGTCACCTCAAGTCGAAGGTTTCGCCCACACAAATCGAAGACCATTACTTCGTTGTTGCCCGAGATCTACCTCATGACAAGCGCGAAGCATCGCCGTGGGCATGGATGGATTGGACAAATGAGGCCACCATAATCACATCAGATATGCATAGAGGCTACGTTGTTCCTGATGGCTGGGATGAAGTCCATTTCAACCGAGGAGCGACCATCACGGTCAACGCTGAAGCGCCTCGATTGCGCCTTTTGACGTTCCGTCAAAGCATGATTGAGAAAGTAACATCCTGAGCATTGAATCCGGGAATTTGAACGTGTACGTGAGCGTTTACACCGAACGGTGTAAAAAGTAAAGTGGTATAGGCCAAAAAAAGAGGTGGAGACTGGAGCTCGACAAAGAGCTCCAGCCTCCGGTTTTCTTAGGAGGTGATCCATCTGCAGGTT
>DUIP01000037.1 GCA_013330285.1 Candidatus Poseidoniaceae archaeon | reverse complement strand
ATCGGAGGCGTACAATGGTCCACATGGGTTGAGGGTTTATCGGACATTGGTGCGGAGTTGGTGCAGTGCTCACCAGATCATGATGCCGGACAACAACTTGTTGGAATGGGCGGAGCAATCGCCCTTCTGCGCTATGCACTGTGAGGTATGTACATGCGAATTGTCACCTTATCTGAACTTGGGCCAAACCCACGAGAGGGGATGGCTGGTGCTCGATGGTTGGTACTCAAGGGAGCAGAAGTCGCCCAGTCCACGACCTTGTTGATGTTCACAGAATTGGATGACATACTGGTAGCAGTTGATCATAGAGGATCTGTACCTGAACCCGGTTTATGGCAACGAGCAGTCCATTGCATCATGATTGATGGAAGTGAGGAAGAAGCCGAAGCGTTTCGACGTGCGTCAGGCATAACCAAAGTGATTGCCAATTCGACAAACGACATACGAAGTCATCTTTGGTAGGTGGGTCTGGAGGGATTTGAACCCTCGATCAACGCCGTGTAAGGGCGGTGTCATAACCACTAGACCACAGACCCACGCTGTCGTGTATGCCCCGGTTCTTGAAGCCATTGTAAGAGGGTTAACCTCAAAGGCGATGAGCCAGCCCCTCAGATTGCATGGATGAAGATGTCCAAGCGGCCGCTGCCCGACTGGTGCGCCGCCTCAAGGATGGTGGCCACACCATCACTGTCGCTGAATCATGCACTGGAGGATTACTTGCCAGTGCCTTTACTGACATTGCGGGAGCCTCCCAATGGTTCAATCAGTCATGGGTCACATATTCAAATGAAGCTAAAACTGAGGAACTTGGTGTTTCTGCTGAACTCATCGAGAAGAAAGGTGCTGTTTCAGCCGGTGTAGCGATTGCAATGGCTCAAGGGGCAGTCAAGCGTGCCAAAGCCAGCATTGCCATCTCGATCACAGGTATTGCGGGCCCCACAAACGAAGGCACCAACAAGAAAGTCGGCATGGTTTATGTTGGAATCGCCTCCCCTAATTGGGCCAACGCAGAATCCACACAAATCGGTGGCAATAGAGCGGAAAACAAAATTGCATTCGTCCATTTTGCCCTGCTCACTGCGATCCGTTGTTGGGATGATGCCATGGCCCTTGAAGAAGAACACAAGAGAGCAGAGGATGAAGCAGTGATTGCAAAGGCAAAAGCCCAGGCTCAGTTCGAAATTGAGAGAGCCAAGAGGGATGCTGCTGCTCGAGAAGCTACGCCGTGGAAAGGCGATGAATGGGATGGCACCGGCGAGCAGCCAACCAGCGATGATGATATTGATTCTGACGTCGAATGGTAAGTTCACTTTCAGTCTGACCAAGGTAGGTCACCGGTGTGCTTTTGGAGGGGCTTCGCTACCTTGTCGCCATGGGTGCGCCGTGGGATGAGATTCTCCCTGTTCTCCGAGCCAAAGGCATCGTGCCCACGGCATCCGTACGCCAACCTTTGATGAAATTGGAAGACCTATCTGGCGTGTTGGAGTGTGCAGAAGCAGTTGGATTTGAACGGGGATTTTTGACGGCTGAAATCTTAGAAGACATGGTGGCAGTTTGGCAGGGAAAGCAACGAATGAAGGCATCAACACAACCAACACCAAAACCCGAAATCAAAGAAAATAAGCAACCATCAACATCGCATGCGACGATTGACCTTGGCCGCACCATTGCTCCAATCAATGAGCCTGAACCTTTGGACATTCAATTCAGGAACAATTTACCTGATTGGAAAGAATCAGATTTCAGTGAACATGCAAGCGATGCCTCGACTGACATTGTCGTCCACTATGACATCACAGGCAATAGCACCACAGAAGGAAAAATGACTGACATCACCTCGTGTTTTAGTGATCGTTTACAGAGTATCCGGAAGATGATCATACAGAATTCGAGGCTTCCAAGGACGCCGACAGAAATTGCTCGACTTCATGCTGAAAGCAGCCGCTACCAGGGATATGAAAACAAAGCTGTGGCCATCGGTCTCGTCAATGAGCCAAGGTACACAAAAAATGGCCACCTCATTTGGAATCTTGAGGATGAAACTGGCGAATTAACATGTTTGTTGACAAAGAGAAAGGGTGATGATCGGGACCGGGCACATGAACAAATTCTCGAGGCAGGACTGATGCCAGATGATGTTCTTGGAGTCTCAGGTACATTTAGTCAAACTGGAGATATGTTTTATGTCGATGATTTACATTTCCCAATGAAAGATCGGCACACTAAGGCAGCCTCTGAGCACGGAGTGAGTGTTGCTTTCCTTTCTGACATCCACGTAGGATCGAAAACCTTCCTCGAAGCGCAGTGGCATAAAATGGTCCGCTGGTTCCATACCGATCCACTTGCGAAGACGATCAAATACCTCATACTTTCAGGCGATTGTGTTGATGGGGTTGGCATCTATCCTGGTCAGGACAGTGAATTATCAATCCCTGATTTGTTTGGTCAATACCAAGAGTTTGCACGCCTATTGGAATTATTACCAGAATGGGTTGAATGCGTGATGCTTCCCGGGAATCACGACGCTGTGCGACCTGCGGAGCCCCAACCAACATTTGAGAAGGATATTCAACAGGATTACAACACCACCACCTTCGTAGGGAATCCTTGTGATTTCTCACTCCACGGTGTTCGGCATTTGTCATACCATGGAAAGTCAATCGACGACTTTGTCGCAGGTTTGAGAACAGTAACCTATGCCGACCCTGTTGAGGCTATGCGACAAATGCTACGACGTCGCCACTTAGCCCCCCAATGGGGTGGAAAAACGCCATTATCTCCTGAACCTGAAGATGGTTTAGTCATTCGAGAAGTACCTGACATCTTCGTAACTGGTCACGTCCACGGTCATGCGTGCTTAGACTACAAGGGTACGACGTTGATTTGTTCAAGCACATGGCAAGACCAAACATCATACCAGAGAATGCTTGGATTCCAACCAAAGCCATGTATGCTCACGATTGTCAATTTGAAGAGTCATGCCACGACAGCCATACCGTTTGCTTGAGTGGATCAAACGCCAAGGTACGGGGCGACCTCAAGGAGATTCTTTCCAACAACGATTGGAACGCCCGCAGACTCAAACGATGAGAGTGAGGATTCTCGTGTTGGATTAAATCCAATAAAGTGTCCACCATCGATCAGCATGGACAAATCCATTTCGGAATCACCTATGCTCACGCAACCTTCTGGTTCGAGATTGTTCATTTCCAGCAGACGCTGGATGATTTCTCCTTTTCCTGTAGCGTGAAGACGACAAATACCTTCATCGCCAAGTGTATCGTCTTCATTAAACTCAAATCCATTTGCAATCCAATCATCGACCTTGAGCATGGCAGCAATAGAGGCAACAAAGAGATCGACTCCTGCGCTGACAATGGCGACAAAGATACCACGCTGTTGGAGGCGCTCAACAAGCTCTCGTGCGCCAGCCATCAGCTGCACTCCAGCATAAGCCCTGAACAAATCTTCTCTATGAATCGGGTCCTCAATCGATTTCCATTTCTTTATGTCAAGCCGCATGAATTCCGAATCGGAGATTTCACCTCGAATGAAACGCTGAAGATTGGCAGAATTATCAGTTCCAAAGTGATCGTGCAATGTTCGCCATGAACTCACCGCATCAACCAGCACACCGTCGCAATCAAACACAACACATGTCACATCGGTGAGTGGTTGAGGTGTTGCTGATGGAGTGCTCATGGATAACGCAGAATGGGCTGCTTTGAAAGGCTTCGCAACACATTCGAAATGAAAAACACCCTGGAGGGCGAAGAAAGGGGGGGCCGAAGACAGGGGGCCCCTTACGGAAACCCCCTGCGTTCGGGCAGGCTTTCCACCATTCTGGTGGATCATCCCTTCACAGGGATGTTGGGAGGCAGAAGGGAAAGGGGCCGAAGCCCCTTTCCCTAATGCGTCCGATTGTCTTCACGTCGGTCTTGAACCTCAAGCCTTGGTGTCGTATGACAAATCGTTCCACTGCTTGAGCAGTGCACCTTGTCCTACGTTAGGTGCGTAGGACAGTTGAATTGTCACGTCTTCCAAAGGCGTGCCGTCTGGGGCGTGGGTTCGCACAAAGATGGTGTCACCGGTGTTGAAGGTTGAAACAGAATCTGTTCCTTCCTTATTCACCTGATCGACAAAGGTGACGAAAGCGTCACTGTTGTCCGGGTTGAACCCGTATACACCATTCGTGTCAGCCAAGTTAGCATCATGAGTTGCTGTGTTGCCGTCTGCATCTGTGTAGATGATTCGGAGCACAACAGCTTGTGTTGCCAAGTCGGTCTCAGCCGCTTGCACTGAAATTCGCCAGTGACCAGTATCAGCATCATAGGCATCGATGTCTTCGATATCGAAGGTGATCCGAGGAACACCCTTGGTATCAACGTCAGCGAGGCTACTTGCCCAAACGTAGATCACACCAGAGAGCACGACGGTGATAGCGACCATGAGGATGGTTGCAATCACAGGGCTCACTGCAGCGTCGTCGTCGACCATGGTCTGAGTGACTTCTTCTTCATCATCAGCACGGCGGCTGGAGAAGGCAAGAGCGCTCACGAAGAGACCAGTGAGGCTGACCACAACGATGCTTGGTGCAAACGATGGGACCGAGGATGCTCCGATGGTACGGACAACGCTTGGTAGCGATTGGCTCGTAGCTTCGAAGGTACCTGGTGGCTGGTTGGCGTGGTTACAGATCGAACCAACTTCAAGGGACGTCATTCGGTTGTTACACCAGTTGCTGTCCTCAAGGAGAGGTCGACGCTCGGAGGTCTGGGTAGCGTTGCTACCGTACTGTCCAGGCTTGGACCAGTCAGCACCTTGGATGCCGTTGTTGTTGGCACGGTGGGATGCTGGGTCGTCGGTCTGGAATCGGTCCGAGACTGCTGCAGTCAAGTCACATGGGTCGTTCAAGCAGGTCAGAACATCCATTTCAACCCACACGTTGGTGGTATCCTTGGTGATGTAGACCATTTCATCGAAGGACACAGTTGTTCCATAGGATGGGACTGTGTAGTATCGAGTTGGCTCGTCTTCTTGGTGGCCATCCGAGTGGAAGGTCACGGCAAGCATGTGATCGTAGGTGAACGGTCCTTCGTCGCCACCAGCGCCGACCTTGATCGTGACTGGCACGTAGGTACCGGTCATGATGTTGGTCACGCCGTTGAAGTCGAAGCCAGAGACGCTGTCTAGGTAGTAGTCAGCGACTTGCTCACGAACGTTTTCGACACGGACACCGATTTCGATGTCATCTTGTCCTTGCACATATGGTGCCAGTTGACTGTCGAATGCTGAGTTCAGCACTGTTGTGTCGTAGTTTGGCACATAGCTTGGGGCAGTTGCAGTATCCTCGAGGACCAAACGGATCTTACAGAACTCGGAACCAGATGGACCGATTTGGTGGATACCGTTGTCGTTGAGGTAGTCAATTTCCCAATCCTTAGCGTTGGTTGTTGCATCTGGAATCAGTGTGAACACGAGTTGGTCACCGACGATTGTTGTGGTGAAGTAGTTCGTGTATGTGCACTGAACAGTTGGTTCAACAGTCCATGTGAGGTCACCGAGCTCGGTGTCAACATCAGACATCACAGCGCTCAGGTCGTAGGTCAAGTTCTCGAGATTCGTGTCGTCTTCCATCAAACTGATTTGCCATGGTGCTGCAGGAATGGAGCCGTTAGAGGCTTCCATGACCGTACCGTTCTGTCGGTCCCATGTTGGGATCACAGGTGCGTCGTTGACTGGAGCAACCGAGAAGTCGACTTCGTATGGAGTCGCTTCACTGTTTTGCAATCCGTCGTCAGACAGGGTGAGGGTCACCGTACAGGAGCCACCAAGTTCGTTGTTGGTGTTCTCGGTGATGACAAGTTCGTTGAGGGCGTTGACTTCCACACTGAATGCAATACAGTCAGTCACGCTTGCGTCCCAGTCGTAGACTTGGCGGTCAGGCGATTGCTCGTTAGCCATGTCACGGATGTAGGACTTGCTTGCGTTGGAGACGTTTCCAAGGAACTTGCTGTGAACGCCGAAGCCTTCAGTGAGGATGTTCTCGAAATCGCCATCCTGAGAGAAGAGTGGCATGCAGTCAAGGTCTTCAACGTTGCAGATCACAGGAGCGTCGTTCACGTTAACAACCTCGAATGAGATGTTCTTGGTGTCCGACAAACCATTGCTGTCTACGACAGTGAACTCGTAGTCCATGGTACCGAATTGGTCGTCCAATGGAGTGATGGTCACTGCGTGTCCGTTCTGAGCCCAGTCGACGAGAACGTTGTCGTAAGCAACAACGTTTCCAGCGGATGAGGTCCAGGTGAGGTCTGCTTCAAGGTCTTGGACATCGTCAGCCATGTTGGTTAGGCTGAAGGTGTATGCACCAGAGTCTTCGTCAACAGTCACGTCTGCCAACGAAGCTTGAATTTCTGGGCAGGCACGGGCCATGTCCATGTTCAAGTTCACGTTGGTAGCGAGTGAGACATCCTCAGTGGTTGCCCAGTCGTATTCACAGTCTGCTTCAGTCTTGATCATCACATCGTAGTTCTTAGCAGCGCTTGGTGTGTTGCTACCCTTGTAGGAGCG
>DUIP01000164.1 GCA_013330285.1 Candidatus Poseidoniaceae archaeon | reverse complement strand
GAGATCATGGCAGAAGTCATGGGTGTTCAAGTCGCAGCGACCACAATCGCTGGCCAAGATGTCGTGGGTAGCTTGGGCCTCACCAACGACCAGGGTGTTCTTCTTCATCCAGATGTGACCCCCGATGAAGTTCTCCTCATCGAAGAGGTTCTTGGCGTTCCACCGATGGTCGGAACGGTGGCCTTTGGCTCACCATACGTCGGTGCAGGTGCCTGTGCGTCCAACAATGGAATCATCGCAGGAACCGAAACAACTGGGCCTGAATTGAACCGTATGGAAGATGCTCTTGGGCTCATTTGAGCAACTCGTGTTGACTGAAATGTTCAAAGGCCTATCTTGACGGTCCGTATCCATGGCAGAGATGCTCTATCAAGGCAAAGTGAAGCAAGTTTGGTCAACTGACGATCCAGATATCCTCGAATTTAGGTTCACCAATCAAATTTCAGTGTTTGACCAAATCATTCCGTCACTGATTCCTAGAAAGGGTGAATCGCTCAACAGAACCACTGCACATTGGTTCAAACTCATCGAAGAAGAGGGCATCTGCGGCACTCACCTTGTTGAGGTCAATGCACCTGACCGCTGCCTCGTTCGCAAAGTGGAAGTCATCAAAGAACCAGGAATGATTCCACGTGATATGGAATGGGTTTTTGTTCCTCTTGAAATCATTTGTCGGCACTACCTTTCGGGTTCTGCTTGGCGCAGGTTCCAGCGTGGGGAACTCACTCCTGAGCAACTTGGTGTTGCCCCAGATTGCGAATACGGTGCGAAGTTGGAGAAGCCTTTCCTCGAAGTCACGACCAAGTTTGAAGCGTATGACCGAAACATTTCGAATGAGGAGGCTCTTGAGATCTCGAACATCACTGAAGATGAACTTCAGGCCATCTTTGAGGCAGTTCTACGGATTGACGAAATGATCGAACGCGAAGCTGCAAAGAATGGACTTATCCATGTTGATGGGAAGAAGGAGTTTGCTCTCGGACCGAATCGAAAAGTGGTTCTTGTCGATACATTTGGAACACTTGATGAAGATCGCTGGTGGGACGCTGAAGCCTATGCGAATGGGGAATGCATTGAATTGTCGAAAGAATCGGTTCGCACCCACTACATTGAGACAGGTCATCAAGCCAACCTCAAAGCTGCTCGTGATAGTGGAGCAGAAGATCCTGCAATTCCCGCACTTCCTCAGGACGTCATCGATACGACTGCTGCCTTGTATGCCTCGATGTATGAGCGATTGACGTCCTCGACCTTTTAATCAAGAATGTGAGCGCAAGAATACGCCAACATCTCTCCTCTCAGCAGCACGCAGCACTGCGATTAGATTCTTGCTTGCATCGCGCATACCACCGTCGATCGGCTCATCTGCTGTGACACTCCAACCTCTGCCAGCCAAGCCAAGTCGAAGCGTTCGAACTTCTTCAGCAGTAAGATACCCACGAATGTCCAATCCGGCCTTTCCATTGTTATACCTCGTATGACCAAGATGTTGGTCGCTTAATGCGTGATTCAGTCTGTGAAGTAGGTCTTGGATTTGCTCCATGTCAATTCGCTGTGTGAGTGCTGCTCTCTGGCTGTTTGGACGCATGTACTCAATCATGTACGTGATTGGAGAGCCATCTCCAAAGGGGAAACGTCCAATTCGTTCTCTTGCTTTACCATCGCCAAGTGGGAGTGCCTTACCTTCTGTCGTGAGCACAATGCTAGCAGTGAACAACAGTGTTGGGTCATCCCAACTGATGCTGGAGCGGTCAGTTGGATTCTCAATGCCTTGGCCGTGCAGTCGTTCCACCATGCTTGGGTGTTCACCTAGAA
Organism: Candidatus Poseidoniaceae archaeon; assembly: GCA_013330285.1. GTDB lineage: Archaea > Thermoplasmatota > Poseidoniia > Poseidoniales > Poseidoniaceae > MGIIa-L1 > MGIIa-L1 sp8160u. The sequence goes on along the minus strand of DUIP01000164.1, from coordinate 2,014 downwards.
CCTGAGCCCATGGACCATTGTCTCCTTCTGCCGCAGCCTCCAGTGCTGGAATCAATGATCGCACTAGATCTCCATCGCAAGCATCGAGGGTGATGAAGGGGCTTGTTCCTCTGTCCAAACCTTCGAGGTCCATGCCATCGGCTTCCGCCTATGCATCATAAGGGCTTGCACCCATCTCCATCAGCGGTCTTCAAAGAAGCGTGCCATTCGATCTTGCCTTCCCTCTGCAGATGGCTTTTCACCGGTCATTTCATCTCGAAGGGAGGCCAATCGTCCAGATGGGGTCACATCCTCCTCGTCAGGAACTTCGATCACTTCCACAGTATCAACGGGGAGTTGTTCTTCTACGGTGGCCCCTGAATCTTGTGTACTCTCTTCTGGAATCTCGAAAGAGAACTCATCTTCTTCTTCCTCTACGTCCTGAGTGACAGGTTCTGAGGCATCCTCAGATTTGGGCGTTTCTTTGACTTGAGGCACGCTTTTCTTCTTGCCGGCAGGGGCCGAGGTGAGGATGCCGCCAAAATAGGCGACAATCAATAACAACGCTGCGACAAGCAGCGTGACGACAATTTCGCTGCCCTCTACGATTGGCTGACTTGATTTTGTGTACAAGGCGGTCGCTGTGTCATCGGACGAATCATCATCGATGTCGTATGGTGCGTCACATCGCAGCGTGGCCTTAAGTTGTTCATTATCACTTAGTTCGGCTGGAGCTGGGATCACCACAACTGGTGGGAAGTCACCTTCTGCAACATCGATCACACGAACCAATGGGCTTGGCCAGTTGTTCGTCATCGAGTCTATTTCCACATGACAATTCACGCCTTCGAGCACCTGATACGAGGTTCTTTGGATGCTGACCTTCAATTCATCATCTGCGGTAAATGAAAAGATTCCAACGTTCCATCCTGAAGCTCTTGATACAGTCGATATGCTGTCTTCTTCCAAGATTCTACCATAGGAATCGATGACCTTGACGGTGACAGTCATTTGTCCTGCATCGGGCTTCCATGAGGTCACATTAAGTTCATAGGTGGCATTTTCATCAGGCCCTAAAACAACTGAATCACTCAACAATGGAACTGTATCTCCTGTGTTTGAGATCAAAAGAATCGTTGCTCGAACACTTTCTTCAGAAGATGCAATCACTTCGCACTCCCCGACATCCCCTGTCAACTCAACCCTTCCTAGGCTGGCGAACGCAAGTGCTTCCAGATCACAGTCAACATCGACACTGGGCAGCGTATAACCAGAGGTGTAAATCGACATTCGGTCGGTGCTATCAATGGTGGATTCGAGTAATAATTCATTTTGATTACTTCCCATGATGAACGTCATTGACTGTTCGCCAAAGGCGACCGAATCGGAGCTTGTCAAGCCGCCGTCAAGAATTTGACCAAATTCGATTTCGATTTCAGTCCCTTGTCGAGCAAGATGTACGGGTGTCGAGTGGAAGGTATGTGCGCCATGCTCGATTTCCAAATCATGATCAATCGTTCCCAAAGTGGGGTGGTGGACGTTGATGGTCACCAAGAATCGCTGTTGATTCCAAGCCTCATCAGGCGTCAACATCAAGGGTATGCCAAGAAGTTGGCCAGGGGCTACGACGACCTGACCCGTACCGTTCAACACCCATCCTTGGGGTAAACCATCGACTGAGACTTGCATAACTGCCACATCATTTCCGTGGTTTTCAATCCATGCTGTTGGTAGACCGCCATCAGCATTGACCTTCCATGTGCCTCGATGGTCGACGGTTACATTTGCCTCCTGTCCGACACGAACGGGGATTTCTTGAACGATTTGTCCGGCTCCACTCGCATCGGAGATCCGTATTCTCAACACACCGACCTCTCCAGCATAGGCGTCTTCGGGTGGGGTAACGAATACAGTCATGGTGGTTGATTCCCCTGGATTGACGACGTCACCGTTTTCTGGAAGAGATATTGCCCATCCTTGACCCGCTTTTGTGAACCAAGGCGCTTCTGGGTGGTTGCCGAGTTGATCCACCTTC
>DUIP01000072.1:4738-14496 GCA_013330285.1 Candidatus Poseidoniaceae archaeon | reverse complement strand
TATGTTGCCAGCTTCAATGGTCAAGGCACTCCTGGCCTTCCTGCCCGTAATCTTCTCCTCTTGACGTGCATGGATTGTCGAATTCTCCCTCATGAAGCGCTTGGCGTCTCCATTGGCGATATGAAAGTCATGCGGAATGGTGGGGCGCAACTGAATGCGAACATGGTGAGTGACCTCATTGTTGCGAACAATGTCCTCGACTGCGATCGGATTCTCATCATGCCCCATACACGATGTGGCATGGCTGCAGCAACCTTGGATTCTGTTCGAAACACGGTCGCCTCCAACACTGGTGCTGATGTAAGCAACTATCACCCAGCCGTTGTCGAAAACCAAATGGAAAAATTGGTCATCGATGTCAAATCACTCCGGGAAAATCCATTGGTCAAACCCAACACGATAATTGAAGGCGCAATCTACGATGTGGACACCGGACAGGTGAACTTCGTCGACATCGATTGAAACGAACATTGGACGGCGTTGCTCAGGCAAGCAGATCCTCGGGTTCGTCTCTTGAGCCAAACCTTGTGACTGAGCCCTCGCTGTCAATGACGAACTTGGAGAAGTTCCAACGAATATTGCCTGTGTTTTCAGAAGCTGCGATCAAGGCTTGAAACAATGGCGCTGCTCCAGAACCTTTGACATCAATTTTGGCCATGAGGGGAAACGTCACTTGGAATTTTTCAGTTGTGAAGGCACATATCTCTTCATGCGTGCCTGGTTCCTGCCCGCCAAATTGATTGCATGGGAATCCAACCACGGTGACACCATCTTGTTCGGAGAGCGTTTGGAGACCAGCGTATTGACGAGTAAAACCACAAGCGCTCGCAACGTTGACGACGACCCACGTTGAGGTGCTTTCACCACCAAGGGCTCGAAGGGTTGTTTCATTACCATCCATGTCTGTAAATCCAATATCAAGTGGGTTGGTCATACCATGCCGTGGTGCACGCCTGTCTTCAACTCTTGTGCGGCTCAAGGCAAGGGTGATAGGGAAGACACGGACAAAGGCGAACATGGGCGTTGACCGGATGCAGTGGGGTGCCGAACCATGGCAGTTTGCTGACCTTCACATGCCAGATGACCCTTCCCCGTTCCAAAACGCTGCCGGGGTTCCATGCGTGATGCTCATTCACGGAGGGTTTTGGAAAAGTGCATGGACGAGTGAACTCATGCGGCCGATTGGTGATGATCTTGCTGAGGCTGGCATTGCTGCGTGGAACATTGAATTCAAAGGCTGGAGTGATGGAGATGAAGGTGTCTGGATGGACACCCTTTCCGATGTTCTACGAGCGTGGGGGCAACTTGCCTTACTTCCGGGAATTGACATTACACGCTCCATGATTATGGGTCACTCTGCTGGCGGTCATCTCGCCTTGATGCTTGCCTCAAAAGCTGAACGCAGGCCTTGGCTCACCATCGCTCAAGCGCCGATTACGGATCTGATTGCCGCCGATCATGCCAACCTCTCTGATGAAGGCGATGCAGTACGCAGATGGATTGGCGCTGGTCCAACTGAGATGCCAGAGGTCTGGCGACAACTCAATCCAGTCGATCATCCAGCAGACGTTTCGATCCTTCTCGTCCATGGTGAGAGGGACGAGGATGTTCCAAAGGAACAATCAGAAACCTATGCCAGAGTCATGAAAGCCAAAGGTGTCGAAGTTCAGAAACTCTGGCTCCCCGGTGACCACTATTCGGTCATTGATGTTGCAAGCGATGACTGGCTGGTTCAATTGAATGCCATCATCGATTGGTTGTAAGTTGGCATCCCAAGACCTATGTGAGGCTACCTGCTGCGGTGTCCATGGACCTCCTCGGTGATGACTTCCCCTACGCTAACACGGCATTGAAAGGAAAGCATGCTTTGGTGTGTGGAGCAAGCAAAGGCATTGGAAGAGCAACCGCTATGATGATGGCTAAAGCTGGGGCAAACGTCACAGTTTGTGCCAGAAATGCAGCATCTCTCGCCACTCTTTGTGACGAATTGTCGAACCTAGGTTCGGGCGAGCACACACCTCTTGCTCTTGACCTTGAAGATCAGGATGCCATTCAATCAGCCATCCCTACTCTGCTTGCTCAACGCGGCGCAGTGCATATTCTTGTCAACAACGCAGCAGGCCCACCTGGTGGTCCTTTATTGGCCAATGCCTTGAGCGACTTTGAGGCCCCTTTCAAACGCCACCTTCATGCAGCACACACATTGACTCAACTTCTCGCACCCGGAATGGAAGCAGAAGGTTATGGTCGTATTATCCAAATTATTTCCACGTCTGTCAAGGAACCAATCCCCAACATTGGCCTCTCCAACACCCTTCGAGGAGCTATGGCATCTTGGGCCAAGACACTCTCGAGAGAATTGGCACCTTGCATCACCATCAACAACGTCTTGCCAGGATTTACGGACACAGACAGACTTGGCTCGTTGGCTTCGTCAATCCAAGAGCGCACCGGAAAATCGCTTGAGGAAGTCCAATCTGGCTGGCTCGGACAGGTTCCAATTGAGCGTTTGATCAATCCCTTAGAAACCGCATCTGCTCTCACGTTCTTGGCGCTTCCCGCATCGGGTGGCATTCGTGGAGTTAGCCTTGCGGTTGATGGCGGCCGATTGCGAAGTATCTGATCACCGCAAGATGTCAAACCAAACAGGATAATGGTCGGATACATCAGCGCTGTCGAAGACCATATCGACGCCCCAATTGGATGTGAGTCGTCCACTGAGGTCGCCATTGGTGAGGATTCGGTCATAGGCGCAGGCACTCTGCGACACCGTTGTATCCACATCATTGCCCACCAACCATGTGTAATTTCCGCCAGCCAAAGCTGAATTGGAAAGATCTTGTTCTGAGGCATAGGTGCAATCTGCATTGAGATCACCGAGGATGACAAGGTCTTCTTCATCAGGATGTTGTTCAAGGTAGGTCGATGCAACCACGCCCATCGCATTGATTTCTTCAACAGCAGCTGCTGGCTTTGTGTGGACTGTGATGAGGCTCAAATCAAACATCGTTTGGTTTCCTTCAAGATCCAACAGGGCGAACCTTCCTTGGAACGGCTCACGTTGAAATGAATCATGTTCACTGTCATTGTACAAACTGCCATTTCCAATCGCTTCAAACACAGCCGTATTGTAATAAAAGGCGTACTGCTCTTGTGATGAGCGGTCATCTTCCTGGAGGCCTGAACGTGGACTCAACATCATTGCCCACTCGGTTTGACTTTGGTTATTGATGGCATCAAGGAAATCATAGGGGACGGTTTGATCGATGTCCTTGATTTCTTGAACAGCGACCAAATCATACCTGAGTACAGTTTCAACAAGCACTGAGACAACGTCAGGTTTCCCCATTTTGGTTTCGCCAAAGACCTTGATGTTGAATGTTGCAATTCGGGCCACTTCCGACCGGTTCAGTTCTGGAGCCCTCGCCTCTTCATTGCTTGATTCAGGTGCAATGGTTTCATTTTCCACCTCGACAGGTACTGCGACATAGACCACTTGTGCCTCTTCTTGTGAAAGTAAGGTTTGGAGGGCAAGCGGAGCGAGGATGAGAATCGCCGCGATGCTTAGGCCTTGCAAGTAGCCGTCATACTTGCCCATGATGGAGGGGAGTGTTTCTTGCGTATGAAGGTTCAACCTCGTCAACGGCCAAGAGATATGTTCTTGACGCGAAGGTCCAGCGGTGGGCATGGACGGCGAGGTCACACCCGAGCAGGCCCGACGAATCTTGGATATGTTGACCCAAGGCGGGGCTATGGAGGACATCAACACACCCTTAGCTCTCCGTTTGATTCCCCTTGCCATAGAATTGGAAGATGAAGCACTTGCAGATCGACTTCTTGCTCATGCGAAGAATATTGCAGCCGATGAAATTGAATCGGGTTGGGCTTCATTTGAAGAGATGAAGATGACGAATGCTTCCATTGATGATCTTTCTGAGCTCACGGCGAAAGCAGAACTGATTGAGTCTGGTGAACCTCTCTCTGCTGCAGTTGCCCATCACGTTGCTCTTCTTCACATGGCGAACGAAGCGTATGAAGAAGCCCAAATGTTTGCAAGCAGGTCACTTCGATTGCGTGAAAAAACCAATGATGAGCATGGAATTGTCTACGGTTTGGCTCTGCTTGAGGCTTTAGCAAAGAAACAGCATCAGCACGAAATCGCTCTTGTTCATGCTTCGAGGCGCATTGAACTTTTGATGAAACTCAAGGACGAAGAAGGGCAAATGGAAGCCATGGCAGATATGGGTCACAGCCAAGCAACGCTTGGACAATTTGATGCAGCAAAAGACCTCTATGGCCAATCACTGGATTTGGCATTGGCACTTGAGGACCTTTCAGGCCAACTCGTCGCTCGTTGGGGACTTGCTGACATTGCAGAAATCGAAGAAGATTATGAGACGGCAATGTTGCAACTTTCAGATTGCCTACATGCGTTCATCAACGCCGGCTTACCAACTCCAATCGCAGTGCGTCAACGAATTGAAGCCCTTACTTCGTTCAACAATACGACCGATTCACGAAAAAATTCCTGAATCGTTGTTCAAGTGAAACAGCCACACTCGTTATGATGTGCCTCCGACTGGAAGGACCGGTGCCACCTATGGACCATGACATCTTTTTCTCCATCAGCCAGACCCCCGATGCCGCGGGTCGTGTGCCGTTTGAGGACGAAATGTTCGCCAATTACTTCCAACAACTCGAATGCGCGGATCGGCTTGGTTTTGGTGTTGGATGGATTGCTCAGGCCCATCTTTCAACCGAGACTCAGAAGAGCAATTCACGTCCAGTCGTACCTCATTGGCAAGGCGAAGTTGGGCTCTGTACTGATTTTCCTCAATTGGCAATGGAATCTTTTCGCCGAACAACTTCAATCGAAATAGGAAGTGCTGTTGTTTCAATTTTGGCATCTGGTGGCCCGATTGCTCAGGCTGAACGAATTGCAAATGCATTGATGTTGCACGGCATGAACCCAGATGAACATCGAAAATTACACGTCGGTTTTTCAGCAGGGCGTTTTGAATTCATGGCCCGACCCTATGGTATCGTGCCGCGAAATTCCATTGAGGAAGCAGCATGGCCTGCTCTCCGAGGCCAAATTTTCATGGAAGCAGGGGAAATATTTCTACGACTGTTGCGCGGCGATGTGGTCAATTCTACAACGACCTATGACACTGTTTTGACGCGTTCCAATTTCCGTTCCGATGAGGATTGGGAACGGGTGCAATCCGCTGCTGTTGAATTCGAAGGTCTGACTTCACCGCCAAACGAAGTCCACATTCCGAAGCGATACGTGTTCGAAGATTTGAAGATTGTACCAAACACATTCAGGAGAGAATTGCTTGAACTTGTGGCGGGCACTCACGATCCAAGAGCACAAACCTTCCTCAATTCGTTTTCACCAGTGAAGGTCTTCAATCTCTCCATCACAAAACCCGAAGTCATTGAGGCGACGCATGAACGAATGGCATCTGTGTTCCACGCAGATGGCGGGGCATGGCAGCGCAGGGACATGCCAAGAACATCCTTTGTCTTCCTTAATGCCGAAGAAGGATTGTCGACAGAACAACAGAGTGAAGCAGCACATCGTGAAGCGAAAGCCGCACTTGGCGCGTACTGGAACGCATTGGAAGGAACCATTGACCCTTCAAAAGTGAGCAACGCTGCAAATAACGCACTCATAGGTAATGTCGAAGAAGTCGCACAACAAATCCTCGACCGCTTCCATCCAGAAGATCGAATCATGGCATGGTTCGATTTCTTTAATCATGACTCGGACCGAGTCTGTAGGGACATGACTGCGTACATGGAACAAGTCGTCCCTCTTGTCGAATCAACGTTAGGAAATTGAGGTGAACCAATGTCGATTGAACACGATACCCCTTCCGCAGTCGAACCCGGTCGCCCCGGGAGCACACTCTATCCTGACAGTCCACTTGGCGAACAGGTGGAAGGGATTCCTACTGGACGCGAAGTTGCGTGGGAGCCACTGGTGGACTATCGAAGAAATGGAGTTTCAGAAACCACCATCCACGGTGCAGTAGCTTGGGCTCACGGAGATGAGGTGATTCACTCCTTTGGTGGCAATGTTCTTTGTTATGGGCGTTCGATGATGAAACCCTTCATGTTGAAGGCGTTCACCGATGAGTTGTCAGATGTCAGTTGGGAACAAAAGGCGATTGCTGTCGCATCGCACAATGGTGATACAGAGCACGTTGCTGCAGCCCAATCCTTGCTCGCACAGGAAGAATGGCCACTGATGCTCACGCCACTCGACGTTCCACTCATCCAATTCGGGCGTCAAGTTCGTCGTCCTCGACGTTGGTTCCATACCTGTTCAGGAGAGCACGCTGCAATCCTCCATGGTTGCAGGAAAAAAGGATGGAATCGAGCTGGCTACACGCTTCCAACCCACGAAGTGTTCCACGCCTACATGGAACAGATCAGAACATACCTTGGAGAAGACTGGATGCCTTTGCGAATCGCAAAGGATGGCTGTGGTCTTCCAACAGTGTCAAACACAGTTTCTGAATTGGCTCAAATCTATGCAGGATTGGTCCGCGACAAGGACGAGGATTGGATTTGGGAGGCGATGGTCAGGCATCCAGATCTTGTTGGTGGATTCAACAGGTTGGATTCAACAATCTTGAAGGCCGGAGAAGGCAAAGTCATTGCCAAAGAAGGCGCAGACGGATTGCTCGGTTTAGCCATTGAGCACCCTGATTATCCGAAGGGTCTTGGCATTGTTGTCAAGATTGCACACGGATGGAATTCACAGGCAACATGGTATGTGGCTCGTGCCGTATTGGGCGTGTTAGGCATTAACCTGAGAAACCCCTACCCGCTTCATCGACAAAAAGCGTTCATTGTCCCAGGCATAGTCCCGGAAAAATACCTTGATGTTTTGGAAACATTGCCAACTTGGGATGAATGGGACCCCGATCAGGACCGCTGGCTCTATGATGTGGAGATGTAACCATGCTTGCATTGATGAACTACATCGATGGCCAGTTTGTCCCGGCTGCCTCTGGCCAAACCCTCGAGGACATCAATCCGGCGACAGGTCAACGCATCGCTACCATTCCACGGTCAGAACATCAAGATGTCGAACAGGCAGCACATGCAGCAAAAACAGCGCAACCAGAATGGAACGCTCTTTCGCTTGAACAGCGTGCTGATTGGCTTGATCTCATTGCAGATGCACTGCAAGCAAAACATGAGGCCATTGCTCAGGCTGAATCGCTTGATACGGGCAAACCGATTTCCCTCGCACGCAGGGTCGATGCAAGTCGCTCGGTGGAAAATTTCAGATTTTTTGCCAACTTCGGACGACAACAAACGCCATTGACATTTGAGATGGACGACGCCATCAATCTTGTTCATCGAAATGGGCTTGGGGTGGTTGGACTCATCACACCGTGGAATCTGCCGCTTTATCTGATGTCATGGAAGGTCGCTCCAGCGCTTCTCATGGGCAATGCAATCGTCGCTAAACCAAGCGAAATGACCCCGCTCACCGCCAACATCCTTGCAGAAACACTTCACGAATTGGAGTTGCCCAAAGGGGTCTTCAATCTGGTTCATGGCCTTGGTCCAGAAGTAGGGCAAGCCATCTTGGAACATCCCATCATCAACGGCATCTCATTCACCGGTGGTACGGCAACTGGGCGCATTGTTGCGGCAACAGCCGCACCTATGTTCAAGAAACTCTCTTTGGAACTTGGAGGGAAAAACGCCACCATCGTTCTTGAGGATGCGGATCTGGACAAAGCCGTCCAAGGGGCTGTTCGTGCCGCTTTCACGAATTCCGGACAAGTCTGCTTGTGTGGCTCGCGCCTTATGCTTCACTCGTCAATTGCTGAAGCCTTCTTGGAACGATTCGTGGCTGAGGTGAAATCGATGCGAATTGGTGATCCTAAAGAGGATTTGACCCAAATCGGAACCGTGATTTCAATGGAGCATTTGGCGAAGGTCGAATCCTACATCAAACTGGCAGTCGATGAAGGCGGGGAAATCCTCACTGGCGGGACTCGAGACATGGTCGGCCAGATTGGGCCAACCGCAGAAGGCGCCTACCTCGCACCAACAGTCATTAGCGGATTGAGTCATCTCTCAAGGTGCGCTACGGAGGAGATTTTTGGCCCAGTGGTCACTGTTCACACCTTCGATACACTCGAAGAAGCGACCACAATGGCCAACGCTACTGAATATGGATTGGCCGGTTCAATTTGGACACAGGACCTCGAAGTTGGTCAAGCACTTGCTCAAACCATCGATACTGGTATTGTTTGGATCAACACGTGGCTGCATCGTGATTTGAGAACTCCATTTGGTGGTGTAAAACATTCAGGTGTCGGTCGAGAAGGTGGCCAATGGTCCCTTGGATTCTTTTCAGAGACAACCAATATCTGTGTCATGGGACCCAACAAGAACGACGCTTGAGAACACATCTTCAAAAGCGATTCTTGCTATTGACTACCATGACGAGTCAAGATGCTCTCCCTCTCTTCGTTCTTCCAATGGTCTTGATGCCTGGTGAGGTCCAAGAGTTGCGCGTGTTTGAACCAAGGTATCGGCAAATGCTCGATGACTGCCTGCTCGACAACAAGAATTTCGGACTTGTGATGAACGATCCGTTTGAACCTAGCAACCATTGGGATGGTCCACGGACCCATGGTTGTGAAGCAGAAATTTTGGAACATGACACCAAAGGAAGTAACCATTTCATCTCCATTGTCGGGCGCAGAAGGTTCACTGTGGAAAAGGTCATTCCACCTGCGCTGCCGCCCTTTGATCACCCCTCAATGGCCTCTTTAGTCAACGAAGATGGGCTTTTTCCAGATCTACAGACCTTGCTTGAACACATACCTGAGGATGCCTCACATCACAAATTGTATATTTCCGGTGACGTTCGATTTCACGAGGCTTCAGGTCCGACTTCGCTCACCCATCAAACCATGCTTAAGGAACTCCTCAATGGTGTTCTCAATCGGATCGGGGCAGTCTTGAGAATCGATGCGCAGGTCCTCGATAGTTGGGTCGAGGAAAGGGTCGAGCATGTGGTTGATGATTCTCCAAACTCAGTCTTTACAGTCGCTGCCTTAATCTTGAATGGTCTTGAATCCAAACAACAAATCCTTGCTTGTGCAGATGCAGAGGAAGCGCTTGCAGAACTGATGCATCAACTCTCAGCTTCGTACGAGGAAGAATAGAGTCCCGTTCCCGTTGCGAGGGTTTCAAAACACATGCGTCGGTGGAAGGGACATGTCCGTCCACCGCAATGCGCGCAAGGTCACGACACATACCCTGCTTGAAATGAAGCGAGCAGAAGAAAAAATCACCATGCTCACCGCCTATGATTACTCCTTGGCGAAACTGGTTGACCAAGCAGGTGTCGACGTCATCTTGGTCGGTGATTCCGCTTCAAATGTCATGGCGGGTCAAGTCACGACGGTTCCAATGACTCTTGACCACATGATCTACCACGCTCAATGTGTTCAACGTGCAGTGGATAGAGCCCTCATCGTTGTCGATATGCCGTTCGGTACATACCAGGGGAATTCCGCAATTGCGCTTGAATCTGCGATCCGCATCATGAAAGAAGCAGAAGGTCATGCTGTAAAATTAGAAGGTGGTTCGGAGATCATACAATCGATTGAGCGTATTCTGACCGCAGGAATTCCAGTCATGGGTCACCTCGGTTTGACCCCTCAATCCATCTACAAATTTGGTACGTACACAGTTCGTGCCAAAGAGGAAGA
>DUIP01000072.1:0-4338 GCA_013330285.1 Candidatus Poseidoniaceae archaeon | reverse complement strand
ATTGTCTTGGAAAAAATACCACGCGAATTGGCAAAGCGAGTGAGTGAAGCAATATCGATTCCAACCATTGGCATTGGAGCCGGTCCTGATTGCGATGGCCAGGTGTTGGTGCTTCACGACCTGCTTGGGATTACGATGGATTTCTCTCCTCGTTTCCTTCGCCGTTATCTCAACCTTGCAGAGGACATCAACACAGCAATCACCTCATACTGCGATGATGTTCGAACCGGTGACTTTCCAAACGATTCGGAAAGCTACACTTCATGAGATTGCATTGTACATGACAATGGCGCCTGCAAAGGCTCCAAGATCGATGCCCATGGCGTGCCAAATGCCGTAACTGAACGGTGGAAGTTGCCTTCGTCCCCAAAGCATTGAGAGGGTCGCCCACGACAACAGTATCCCATACATGCCACAAAACAAAGCACCCCATCCCGAAAGCCAGACCAGCAACAATGGCAACGCCAATACAGCAAATCCAAAGCTGTATTCGAGGTATCGCTCCAAGGTAGTGTGCACCAGAATTCGATACATTAGTGGGCTCAATACAAGCGCAACAATGAGCGCAAATTGAGGCGGGTTAGGGGCAAAAACAGAGTCGATTGAGGGCAGAGCATACGCTTGCCAAGCTCCACCTAATCCAGCCCCAATGAGGGCAGGCGCCAAGATATGTTTCAATCCTGTAAAGAAATCATCCTTCAAAGAAGTGGCCTTGGGCGCAGCCACAGGTAATGCGGTCATTGCCTCCATGAATGGCCCAACTCGCCGCCTTGTTTGAGTCTTGGGTCTCACCAGATTTGCATGATTCGAGCGCCGATGCCGATATAGCCCCTAAGCGCTTGGCTTGTCTCATGACGCAAGGTGAAATCGTAGCGGGTTGTTTGGCACCCCACCCTCCACATCTGGTCTATGCGGAAAACCCACCACAAAATGAACCGGTTGCAGAAGGCGGTTGGGAACAGTTGCGCTGGGGTTATGAACGCCTAAGGGAGTCGCTCAAAGATGTTGAATATGATGCGATTGTTCTCCTTTCTCCACATTGGCAAACATATGTTGGAACCCATTTCCTTGGCCTTCCGCAATTCAAAAGTCTATCCGTCGACCCAGTTTTTCCTAACCTCTTTCGCTACCATTACGATTTGAACATCGATGTAGACCTGACCATGAAAATCCATGACAAGGCTGCAGAGGCTGGCCTTGCTGTGACAATGATGGAAAATCCAGACTTCCGAGTTGATTATGGAACCATCACGACAGGTCACATGTTCAATCCAGAATGGGACAAGCCTCTTGTCGTCATTTCAAGCAATAGATCTCGTGATTATTATTCAGTTGAAGTGATGCAGGAAATGATGATTGAACTGGGCAAGGTCACCAGAGAAGCAATCCTTGAAAGTGGCAAAAAAGTCGTCGTTCTGGCAAGCAATTCACTCTCTCATCGACACTTTACGACCGAATCAGCCATCCCCGAAGACATGAGCAAAGAACACATTACGAGCCATGCCATGCACCTTTGGGACATGCGGATGATTGAGTACTTCCGTACCGGTCAGGCGCAAAGGATCCTCGATGAAATGCCAGAATTCACCGAGCAGGCGATCGCAGAAAGCGATGGCGGTGGACTCTCGTGGCTTCTTTCGACCCTCGACACCCCGACTTATCCGGCGACGCTTCATGGCTATGGCACCATTATTGGTACTGGAAACGCCATCGTTGAGTGGCCAGAACGCAACCACACGGAGGGCTCACAATGAGTCAAGGCGAACTTGTAGGTTCCTACATTGTCCCAGTCCACCCCCACACCGTTCTGGCTCCAGAACAAAACGAAGGTTGGCAACGTTTGCGAGATGCATTTGATGAAGCTGCCAAGCGAATAAAAGAAGCAGAGGCCGATTTACTGATTATTTACTCCACAACTTGGCCGAGCATCATTGGGCATCAAATTCAGGCTGATCCAAATCCAGAATGGGTCATGGTCGACCATGACTTCCACGCTTTGGGTTCCATTCCATACTCGTTCAACATCGATGCTGAATTTGCCCATGCGTGGGATCAAGCGAACGCGAAGCGAGGCCTCAAATCCCGTACAGTGAATTACACTGGGTTCCCGATTGATGTTGGTTCTGTTGTCGCACTCAAACTTCTCAATCCTGACAATTCGATTCCAGCCGTGATCGTTTCTTCCAATGTGTATGCAAACCGGTCAGAAACGACTGTGTTGGCAAAGTCTTGCCTTGATGTGATCAAGGCAACAGGGCGAAAAGCGGTTGCGGTGACAGCGATGTCGCTTTCAAACCGCATGTTTACCACCCCGATTGAGCCCAAGGATGACAAAATTCATTCGTTGAAAGACGATGAATGGAATCGAAAGATTCTCGAATTCCTCGGCGAGGGCCGTCTCGAAGATGTGGGCCAACTCTCACGGACCATTCACAAGCAAATTCGAGTTCAAAAAGTGGTGGCCTTCAAGCCGATGTGGTGGCTTTCTGGAATGAATGGAAACCGCAATAATTTGACCGGTGAGGTACTTGCCTACGAAGCCATCCATGGTGCAGGTGGCGCTGTTGTTCACCTTGATCCAACACCGTCGGGGGCTGGGGACAAAGAGTACGATGAAGACGATGTGGAATTCTTCAGCGGTGAGCGGAATGTGCTCGATGCTGAAGGCGATGCCCCCTTGCCCGAGCCGCTGCCTGACCAGTCAAGCCCCTCTTCGGGTCCAGCGTTGTGGGAGCCCACTACAGGTGAAAGTTCAGTGAACAGTGAAGCGGCTCCAAAACCAGTGGGTATGTATCCTCACGCCCGCCGAGTTGGAGATTTGCTCTATCTGTCAGGTGTTGGGCCACGCCAACCGGGCACCAATGCTATTCCTGGTGGTCCGATCAGTGATGATCAGGGTGCTCCACTGGATTACGACATCAAGGCACAAACCCGTGCAGTTGTCGAAAACATCACTCGAATTCTTGAAGAAGCCGGAGGTTCAATCGATGATGTTTTGGATGTCACATCATTCCTTGTCGATATGGACCGAGATTTTTCGGGCTACAATGAGGTCTGGGCTGAGACACTTGGAAAGGTTGGACCAACACGGACGACCTTGGCCATTCGGGCTTTGCCTACACCAATCGCTGTCGAGATGAAAGTGATTGCAAAAGCGCCTCAAGAGAACTGAGTTCATCAGCACAACTCGTGGGTGCATGTCGGCGGCGTGAAGTAGCGTCGATCGTTTGGATTGAACGTATCGAGTTGAAGGGTTGAGGTTTCGCCTTCTTGGATGAACACGACAGAGGAGGTGCTCGCAGGCAGGTAATCTTCGCCTGTGGAGAGGAGGCTCAAGCGGAATCTGTTGCCTGCTTCAATCTCAGCATCCAGTGGCATGAATTCCATCTTGGCATTGATGGTCTGGACCAATGGCGTCCATGTTTGAATATCATCGCCACCTGCATAGTAGCGTAGATCCATAATGGCATGACCAATGTGGATGCATTCATCGTTTTCATCACATTCTTCGAGAAGTGCATAGAGCTGACCACCAAGGGTTGCGGTCGTTACATCGACATGTAAGCGTGGCGTTCCAGCAATGTACATTGTCTCCTCGAGCGGAGCAGATTCCCAAACAGGTCCTGTGGTTGCATCAGGTAAGACGCTCATTCCACCGCCAACACTCGTGAGCAATCCACCAAGGTCCATCGAGACAACACTGATGTCGGCAGGCGGATACCTGTCTTCAAGGCGCCAAGAGCCTTGATTCGATTGAATTTCAACATAGAGCCCGGGTTGTTCTCCCTCGCCTCGCAAGTAGAAATCAAACCATTCAAGTAAGTCCTGCATCCAATCGTAGCGAACCATTTCAGGGAAGGCTTCTCCTCCTCTACCGCCAAGGTCAGAGCGATCAGAAAGTTGCACGGGACGGTCTGGATAGTCATGGTCCCATTGGCCAAACAAACCCTTTGCGTCGATGCCCGCATCCTTGAGGGCGTTGATTGTCGGCACGGCCATATGCGGGTCGACGTTCCAGTCATGCATGCCTTGAATGAGGTAGACACTGCCCTTGTAGTTCTCAATCACCCTGTCGAGGAAGTATCGCTCGGCCCAATAATCACCAGCAACCTCGGAGCCAAACATGTATGCAGATACGCCGGTACCCGGCCCGAGAATGTAATCTGGGCACAGGTTCTGATAGTCTTCTTCATCGCCGTCGATGCCATAGGATCCGTAAACGCCATTGTGCATGATCGGTGCTCGGGCTTCAGCCGAACCATTACGCCACATCAATTCCTTCACGCCAATCAAGCCCGAAATTGGGACGATTGTCTTGAGGTAATCATGCTCCGCACC
>DUIP01000083.1:577-4227 GCA_013330285.1 Candidatus Poseidoniaceae archaeon | reverse complement strand
GACGACGGCCATATTCGGGGCGGCGATCATCACTTTGTTGACATCAAGCACCTCAACATGAGCAGTTTCTAAATGTGCATCGAGGCCAACAGGAAGCCTCCATGTGGCCTGCTTCACCATGAGGCCTGGGCTTTCATCAAAGGTGTTGAATCGGTGGATGAAGTTCCCTTCATCGATGATGTACATTGCATCGTTGGTATGGAATGCAAGCATGCAAGCAGTTCCAATTTCCATGAGGAATGTCGAATAGTTCTCCCCATCATCATTCGTTTGCCATTCATGGCAAGCGTAGGAGTCAATGGTTTCACCGGTGCTCGAATCGACGTACCACACCCAAGCCCCATTGGCAAAGGTGAACACACCCTCGCCAATGCTTGCTTGAATTCGATCACCATCACCAGCCGGGAAACGTTCGTGGCTGTTTGTCCAGGCAGGGGCGTTCTCACTCATGCCGTTATTTTCGTAATAGGTGACGTTGTCACCCCATGTGCCAGCTCCACCAGTTAATTTCGAAATGAGATGTCCATCAAAGCCGTCATGCGCCATAAGACTGCCATCTAGATCTTGTTCAGTTTCAAAGGCAAAGGGTTCTGGTTCTAAATCAATCATCATCATGTGCGCCAATGGCACTGTAGAATACATCAATGCAAGGGCAAGTACGCCCATAATCCCGTACTTGATGACCCAGTCTTTCTTGTATTTTGCAAGCATGAGAATAAACGCAGTGAAGATGAAGATCATCACAAGTTCTAACGCCACCCACCGTATCTGTGTCGATCCAGTATCGCCAAAGGCATGCAGGCCTCCAATGTCGTACCAAGGACGAATGAAGAGTGCAAGAACGATGGTTAAGATGAACATCCCCATCATGCCGAGCATCGATGTCATCTGCTCCCTCATCATGGTCCAGAGGTTGTCTTCTTGGCGAAGTTCGGCCTCCATGGCTTCGAATTCCTTCGAGGCTTGAGCCTGCGCCTTTTGCTTTGGCGATGCTGCAGAATCTTCGTTGCTCATGGTGATGGGAGGTTGCGTCCCCATATCAGCATGATGCATATGAGCGCCCCCTACGGGGGCGTCCTTCCATCTTTGATGTGAACGACGAGAGGCTCTTGACCAAGGGTGCGCTCGGAGCGATCGAGGCGGAGTGGTTGAACGAGGTACGGGCGTGGCTTGAAGGCACCAAAAAGGGCGGGATGGCTCTTGGCGTGCGCCACACAAAATCAGTTCTTGAGCGACTCAATCTTGACCACACCCCCCCACATATTCTTCACGTCGCAGGAAGCAATGGCAAAGGGACCGTCTGCGCCTTAGTTGCGGGAGCACTTTCATTGAGCAATGTGCCAAACTTGTTGTTTTCATCACCCCACCTCATTCGGGTCGAAGAACGCATTCGAGTCAATGGTGTACCGATTGAGGCGGAGAAATTTGATGCTGCTTTACAATCGGTTCGCCAAGCTGCTGGCCAAACCCCTGCCGTACCACTGACCTTTTTTGAGGCGACTTACCTTGCAGCTATGCAGTGTGCGAGTATGGAAAATGTCGAGGTGTTGATCCTTGAAACTGGGTTGGGTGGGCGTAAAGATGCGACTCGAGCCGGTGCCGCTACTGTTTGCTTGGTTACCTCGCTCAGCGCTGAACACAGCGACATACTCGGAGATACCATTCCTGAAATCGCCAAAGAAAAGGCAGCAATTGCACGCCCTGATCGTCCAATATTGATTCGAAACCCGTTGGATGAAGATGTCAAACAGGCGATAGTTGAGCAGGTGCAGGCACCTGGCCAACCCGAACTTGGTGAGCAGCAACGACCAGCTGAAGTGGAGTTCATCGACATCCCAAACAACACCTCGATTCGTGAGGAGGCTCGCCTTCTTGCAAGGGCATTCCTCGAAAAGAGTGGCCTTCCAACTTCAAAACTGGATGCCGCCTTTGAAACAGTGCATTGGCCAGCACGGATGCAACACATCAAGTCTGCAACTCAGGGCGGCCATTCGTTCATCCTCGACGCTGCTCACAATCCGTCAGGGTTGGCGCGAGTCCTTCCCGAGTTGGAGCGTCATGTCTCTGAAGCCTGCAAGGAGGGAAATGCAGGGTGGAGTTTGTTGTTCGGTACATCACCGCAAATTGATGTGCAAGCGTTTTGCCAGCCCTTGATCGACCTGTGTCACCGTCACCCACCTCAGCACATCGTGCTCACCGTCCCACAGAAAGGCAGGTATCCGGGTGTTTCTGCTGATCAACTTGCCAAATTGGCATGGCCTTGTGAGTCAATTCATGTCATTCAAAACCCCGAGAAGGCGGTCACACACCTCGATCGATTCGATCCTGACGATGTTGGATTGGTGGTCAGTCTTGGCTCGTTGTACTTGCAAGGAAACATACTCGAATCACTTGGACGTTCGAGCAATGAAGACCTATCGCTCTTGGCGAAGCAATCATAGCACCGACCCATGTGCTCGTATTGGTGCGACGATGAGCGACAAGTGGGACCAGCGTTTTCTTGACCTTGCTGCGCACATCGCAGGATGGAGCAAAGACCCATCGACAAAGGTAGGCTGTGTCGTTGTCGGCGAAGATCGTGAAATCCGTTCAACGGGATTCAATGGATTCCCAAGAGGCATCAGTGATGACAACGATCGGTTGACCGACCGCGAGAAAAAATACCCACTGATCTGCCACGCTGAAGAAAACGCCATCATGCATGCTGCCCGAATTGGCGTTTCTCTCAAGGGGAACACCGCCTTTGTCACTTGGCCACCTTGCTCCCGTTGCGCTCGTTCTCTGATTCAAGCAGGGATTCGTGAAGTCGTCTACCCGACGCCAGAAGGCATCCCAGAACGATGGCAAGAAGACTTCGACACCTCGAACGGCATGCTCCTTGAAGCAGGCGTTGTGGTCCGAACAATTGACCCATCGGAGTGATGGTTGTTCAACCGTTTCATTGATGATATGGCACATGAAGGCCGTTTTATGCGGGGCTCCATCGGCGTGTTGACCCTCATCGTCCTGTTGCTGCTGCCAGGTTGTGTGACTCCAACGGTGCCTTCTGGCTCACAAGTCGATGAGGAAACAGTTCAGTATGAAGAGCCGTGCAATGGTTTAGTGGTCTTGTGTTCGAGGTCATATTCAGACGTGACCTTCCCTGAAACACATAACGCATTCTCGACCCACGAAGATGGAATCTATTACCCTGCAGCGAACCACTTGACAGGTCTTTTACCTCAATGGGAGGCAGGTATGCGTGCTTTTATGATCGATACCCACTACGAAACACTTGGTGATGAGCGCATTGAGACTGTGCGCTTGTGCCATGGTGATGATGACCGAGGGTTCAGCCCTTGTGTCTACGGAAATGTGGACGCTGAAGCATGGTTGATTGACTTGAAAAGTCTCATGGAGGATTCACCCCGAGATGTGGTGACCTTGCTGGTGGAGAATTATGTGCAACCTGACCATTTGAAAGCCGTGTTTGAAGCCTCTGGCTTGTACGACATGGTCTTCTTTCATCCAATGAATTCACCTTGGCCTACCTTGGGAGAGATGATTGATGATGGAACGCCATTGGTTGTCTTTTGGGAGCAATCTGAAGACACCAATCACCCATGGATTCACGACTTTTTGACTCACAGTTGGACCACAAATTACGCTGA
>DUIP01000083.1:0-252 GCA_013330285.1 Candidatus Poseidoniaceae archaeon | reverse complement strand
ACAAATTACGCTGAAGAGAACACTGAGGACATGAATTGCGATCCACTTCGAGGCGACCCGGAGCAAGAAGTCTATCATATGAACAACTGGCTCAGGGGGCCTCTTGGCCTTTCGGACCCGACAAGGGGCGAAGAAGCAAACAACGTCGAATTTTTGGTCGAACGGGCGACTGAGTGCTGGCTTCAACATGGAAAGCGTCCAACATTCATCGCTGTGGATTGGTGGGAAGACGGTGATGTTGTGGCGGCAGCT
>DUIP01000185.1 GCA_013330285.1 Candidatus Poseidoniaceae archaeon | reverse complement strand
GCATCATTACCCAATTGTTCTGCATTACCCATCAGGTCCATACAGTGGTTTGAGCGCCCGGTACCTGTCACGGAGACCTGCGCAAAAGCAAAGCCATGAGGTAGGATTTGGTCGATGATCATTTGTCCAAGCCAAGTGCCTGGAACTTCGATGCTTGGCGTTTCCACGCTTGCTTCTTGGAAGTAAGGTCCGAATTCTGCAATGACGGGAACAGTGACGCCTTCTGGTACATTTGGTCGCCACACTGCGAGGCTGATCACTGCGTTGTCAAGGAGTGCTGCTCCACCTTCATCAATCGGTAAGGTGTATTCAACAAAGTGATGGGTCGAATTCCATTCATTATCGGTTCCAAGGATTTCATATGGTCCAGTTTCAAGTGCAATTCCGAATTCCCCATTTGTTTGGTATGGCATGTTCGAACGCTCCCATACAGGAACGCGCACGCCGACATTGCTTTCTTCATCCTTGGCGAGTTCTATCACCGCTTCTCCAAAGACTGCTGAAATAAACAGGAAGGCCAATGCCACCGCTATGGTCGAGGCGAGTACGAGGTTGAATTCCCTCGACATTCTCGTGTGTTGAGTGGAGTCAATCTTTGCACCTGACATCGACACCCGCCTCCACATTACCCTCTGAGCGGTTTCTTTTGAGGTTGCCGAATCAATGACCGTCCGGTGCAAGGTCGATGTTAATCATCGCGAGGACGTCGGTTTTGATTGGTGTTTCTTTTTCCCGAACGGTTGCCACGATTTCGGTTTGACCGCTTGTTATTCCCGCCATTGTTCTTCCCTCTTGGCGCACCTTGTCCACCTCGATTGCTCCTTCCGCCGCCTTGCTTGGATCGGTTCCGGTTTCGTTGCTTTTTCTTAGGAGCGTTAGGATCCTTGACCTTGCCAGGCTTTTGACCTGGTTTAGGAATCGCTCCGATGAAATGGAATTCATGTGAGGCATCGACCGGAATTTCTTTGCCGATCAATTGTTGGATGCCCACCAAATATCCGGATTCGGAATCATCACAGAAACCGTATGCAATCCCAGTTCTTCCGGCCCTTGCTGTGCGTCCAATCCGATGGACATAGCTTTCAGGCTCATTTGGTAAATCATAATTGAACACGTGAGTCACTCCATCGACATCGATGCCTCGACTTGCAATGTCAGTCGCCACCAAGATTGGGATGCTTCCGTCTTTGAATCCGGCAAGCGCTCGTGTTCGCGCCCCTTGGCTCTTGTTTCCATGAATGGCAGCTGCAGCAATCCCGCTCTGGTCCAGTTGCTTGACAAGTCGGTTAGCACCGTGTTTTGTGCGGGTGAACACAATGCCACATTCAACCCGTTCATTTTTGATGATTTTAACCAGCAAGCGTCTTTTATCTGCTTTGCGAAGGAACATGATTTTCTGGTCGATTCGATCGACAGTCACTTCTTCTGGCGTGATGTCAACTTTGATGGCGTTGTTCAAGAATGAGCCTGCAAGATTTGCAATTGATGACGGCATCGTTGCGCTGAAAAGGAGGTTTTGCCGTTTGTTTGGTAGAAGTTTCAACACCTTCTTGATGTCGTGGATAAAGCCCATATCAAGCATTCTGTCTGCTTCATCGAGGACAAAGAATTCGACATTGGTAATGTCGATGTGCCCTTGATTGATGAGGTCGAGCAGTCGGCCAGGTGTCGCCACCAAGACGTCCAAACCTTTCTGCAATGCTCGAACTTGTGGGTTTTGATTGACGCCGCCAAAAATCACTTTGTGACGGATGTCGAGGTGTTCACTGTAGGCTGAAAAGCGATCATCGATTTGGGCCGCTAATTCACGAGTAGGTGAAAGGACCAAGGCGCGAATGTATCGCTTTCCTTGTGGGCGATTTCGACTCATGATCTGCAACACTGGGAGGGCGAATGCTGCGGTTTTTCCTGTGCCTGTTTGTGCCACGCCCAACACATCTCTGCCTGCTAGCAATGGTGGAATCGCTTGTTCTTGTACAGGTGTTGGTGTCGTATATCCTTCTGCTTCAACAGCACGAAGAAGAGGCTTTGAAAGCCCTAATGATTCGAAATCGGTCATGTGAATCCCTCGAACAGAGGGCAGCAACAAGATGCTGAAGCCAACCTGAACACGCCGCGCTCTCAGCCCATCCTCTAAAACAGGGTTGGTCGAATTCAGTCCCCGCAGTGCATTGAAGCAAAGAGAACGGGTTTCCGAATCAAAGAATTGGTTGATTTCGGAGCCAATCGAGGTCCGAAATGTACAGTTGGCGAATGTCGTCCAAACCAAGGACCAGCATGGCCAAGCGCTCGAGGCCCATGCCCCATGCAAGCACAGGTGTTGAGATCCCCAATGGCTCTGTGACTTCTGGCCGGAAAATTCCTGCACCGCCGAGCTCTAACCACTTTCCTCGCCATTTCACTTCAATCTCGAGGCTTGGTTCTGTGTAAGGGAAGTACGCAGGACGGACTCGAACCTCTGGATATCCCATCTTTGCATAGAAGGTTTTCAAGGTCGTGACGAGCATCTGAAGGTTTGCGCCCTCTTCCATAATGATGCCTTCAATCTGATGAAATTCAGGAAGATGAGTTCGATCAATGGCCTCTTTGCGGAACACACGGTCGACCGAAAAGACTCGACAAGCATCTTGGGGGTTCTCTGCAAGGTATTGGATGGTGTTGACCGTGGTGTGGGTTCGTAGCAAGGCTCTCTCTGAAGTGGCTTTTGAAAATGCGCCACCCCAGCCGACAGAACCTGTCGTCCCCCCATGCTCATGAATGTCCCCCCATGCACTGACCAATTCATCAGGGAGTGAAATCGATGCTGGATTCTCGAGGTAAAATGTATCTTGCATCTCTCGAGCAGGGTGATCCTGTGGAATAAACAATGCATCCATATTCCATCCCGCTGTTTGCACATAGTCATCGACAAGTTCTGAGAAGCCCATTTCAAGGAAAATAGCACGGACTCTCTCGATCAAGGCCTGCATTGGATGGCTACGACC
>DUIP01000030.1 GCA_013330285.1 Candidatus Poseidoniaceae archaeon | reverse complement strand
TTTCGAGGATCGTCTTCAGGGATACCTGCTTCGACTTTCCCGACAAGGTCTGCACCAACGTCTGCTGCCTTGGTGTAAATTCCACCGCCGACACGAGCGAAGAGCGCAATGGAAGAGGCACCCATACCAAATCCTGCTGCGGCGCTGACTGGGTTCATGCTTCCATCTGTTGCCGTTTCACCAGCGCTGAGCCAGAAGGCGACCAGAGAGATACCGAGCAAACCAAGTCCGCCAACTGAAAGCCCCATCACGGCGCCACCATTGTATGACACCGCAAGAGCGCCGGATTGACCATCGTTCTTTGCGGCCATTGCCGTGCGTCCGTTTGCAGAGGTTGCAGCACGCATTCCAGAGAAGCCTGCGAGCACGGATGCGACGGCACCAGCGAAGAATGCAATTGCTGTTTCAATGTCATTAAGCCAAGCCAAGACGGCACCGACAACAACGACGAAGATTGAGAGCACTCGATATTCTGCAAACAGGAACGCCATGGCTCCATCTTGAATTTCTTGAGTGATGTCGGCAACTGTATCGTTGTCAATTTTCACTTTGTTTACTTGCTGGTAGAGCACGAAAGCAATTAACAGTCCAACCAGACCTGCGGCCGCGGCAATCATCGGTATATTATCCATCATAACAGAACACCTGTGCCTCGGCGACCTAAGAACCCCTCATAAGTGGTTCCCCTTTCAAAAGCCGTAGTCATGCCCTTTTTAGGACTGGTTCATTCACTCCGAACGCCATTTCGACGAGTGGATAGAGGCAATTATTGAAAGAGGAGATGCACGAGGGAGGGGCATGACCATGACTGCCGAGGAGGTACTCGCCGAAATCGGGCCAGTACAAGAGATCCTTGATGAGCACGATGGTGTTGTGACCGTGCTTGACACCAGTGATGGTAACATCATGCTCTCGCTCGACGGAGGTTGCAATGGCTGTTCATCGACACCGATGACCGCCATGCAAATTTACTATTCTTTGAAAAAATTGGAAGCCATCAATGACGTGATTTTCGTCAATGGGGAACTGCCGGAGTACATGCGCACCTTCATCGATCAAAAGATGGCCAAGGAAGCCATGGAAAACAATTCAACGAGCGATGAGGATAAAGGACCTCAGCCTCAGGGCGAAATCGTTTGATTACTCCTCGGATTTGTCTTTACCAATCGTGTGCGGGTTGGCCCCAAAGGAAACATTCTCTCCCTTGATGTTCATTCGAGCGGAGATAGCGATCACAACACAAACCAAAGAAAGCGGTTTAGGTAAGTAATTCGAACCCCATAAGGTCCCTCCAGACAACGAGAGCCACCACAGAACGACTGCCGCTGCGATCAGACTGAGGGCGATGAGGTTCTGCACAACACGTTCGACTGAGGGCGAACGGGAAAACGAGGCAATGAAGGTGAACAGCACGGCAGAAAACCCACACAGACCCTCGGCCAGTCGCTCAATGGTTGCGGGGTCGACCATGGACAAGGGCAGGGGCCGAAGTTCTTCAATGTGAAGTCGGTATTGGTTCAGCACAATCTTTGACAAGGGTCGCCGACACAGCACCTCCATGGCAGGCACCGGCTTCTCTCTACCAAAGCCACGTCCGAGTGGCCCACCATACTTTTCTCGCAATCAAGTCGCAAATGCACTGCATCAGGTTGCGGTCCTTTTGGAACTTCAAGGAGCGAATGTGTTCAGGGTCCGATCCTATCAAAACGCCAGCAGAATGCTTGGTTCAATCACCGAGGATTTAGGAGAATTGGTAGCGACTGGCCGCCTGTTAGAGATGAAAGGAATCGGCAAAGGGCTGGGCTCTGCCTTGACCCAAGTGGTTGGCGAGGGGCGTTGGCCTGATGATTGGATTGAACTCCACGCTTCAACGCCTGAAGGACTCATCGAGATGCTTGGCATTCCAGGACTTGGCCCAAAAAGAATCAAATTGATGCATGAAGAATTGGGCGTGGATTCCGTAGCCTCCCTCAAGCAAGCTGCAGAAGCAAACAGAATCGCGCCCATGAAGGGGTTTGGTCAGAAATCACAAGCACGTATGCTTGACGGAATTGAATTACTTGCTCGATTCCGGGCAAGAAGGAGACTCGATATTGGCCTCATGTATGGCGAAGCATTCGAGGCAAGGGTCAACCAAATCGATGGCGTCATCAAGGCACAGTTAGCGGGCAGTGCACGACGTCGTAAGGAAACGATTGGGGATTTGGACTTGGTTGTCGCCGTCGACAAAAACAACCATGAGCAGGTAGCAAATGCCATTCTCAGCCTTCCTGGAATTGCAGATGTGAAAGGCGCTGGTGATTCAAAAATTAGCCTGATCCTCGACACGAGTATTTTCGATGGAGGGTTCACTGTAGGCCACATCGACCCGAATGTCTTAGATGCGATCGGAGGGGATGATTACGAACAACTCGAGAGTGGAGGAACGATCGATGCACAAGTGCGCTTGGTTCCAAAAGAAGTGTTTCCATTCACACTGGCATACTTCACAGGCAGCAAAGAGCACAACATCGCCATGCGACAACGGGCCATCGACCGAGGCCTTCGCTTGAACGAGTTCGGGTTGATTCCTGAAGAGCAAGCGGGGGAACTCAAAGGCATGGCTGCAGCGCAGTTTTCTCTTGATGCCTTGGATGAGGCCGCAATATACAGCCACCTCGAATTGGATTGGGTGACGCCGGAATTGCGTGAAGACACAGGTGAAATTGTGGCTGCTGAGTCAAATACACTGCCATCGCTGATTACGAACGCAGATATTCGAGGTGCTTGGCATAATCACACCACGTTATCAGACGGTGAAGCAAGCCTCGAAGAAATGGCCGAAACTGCTCGGAAACTGGGCTGGAATTGGCTTGGTATCGCCGACCATTCTCCAACATTGAAGGTAGCCAATGGTGCAAGTGCAGAAGATCTACTCGAACAAGGTGCAACGATCAAAAAATACAACCAAGCTTGGGCAGACGACGGCGTGGATTTCAAAATCTTCCACGGGGTTGAATCCGATATTCTCCCCGGCGGGAAACTCGACCATCCTGATGACGTCCTTTCAACCCTCGATTACACGGTTGCTTCTGTTCACGCTATTTCCAAGTGGAGGGCGAGGGATGAACTTGAGAATACTGAAGAGTTAATCCGCTGCATCGACCATCCTGCAACCACCGTGTTGGGCCATCCAACGGGGAGGATTCTTCAAGGACGGGACGGATACGAAGTTGATTTATTCGCCGTGCTGGAGCATATGGCAGACCATAACAGTGAAGGGCGACTCAAGGCAGTTGAACTCAATGCAAGCCCGTATCGTCTCGATTTGGATTGGCGGCTTTGCAAGCATGCAAAAGGCCTTGGCGTACCGGTGATCATCAATCCCGACGCCCATTCCTTGCGGGGGTTGGCCGACATCAGTTATGGTGTCATGGCTGCAAGAAAGGGATGGTTGGAAGCACCTGACATTTTGAATTCCATGGATGCTGCATCACTGTCAGCCTTGCTGTGAGCATCATTTGAGATGCACACCTTCTTGACTTGCCACCTCTTCCTCGTGGCATGCGCCTGCTAAGAACGCTCATCATGGGGGGCGTTATGCTCATCCCCGGCCTCCTTCTCGGCTTTGTGATTTGGTACATTGCAGGAGGCGAAGCGGTGACCGAACCTGTCGAAAGCATCGTGTGTAACGGTATCCCATTGCTTTCTGTTACCCTTGGACTTGTCTTTGGATGGGCCACTGGTGAAGCCTATTCGGTCAAAATCGATCCATAAAGAGGTGAATCAACGTGCCTCTTCGTATACCATTGACGAATTGGGAACAATTGCATCAGGAATTCCTGTCGTTCTTCGAGGGGCTTGGTGAAACAAACGTGACCTCCAATGCCCTCACATTCAATTCCGTGCCTCCGCATGTAGTCACTGGGTTTTCCATCACCTCCAATGGTGAAGTCAATGCAGCAATGCCGCTCCATCAAATCAGTATTCAATTTTCATCTTTTGAGTTCGATCGCCACAAAAACATGGTCCACTGCGTTGCAGAAGGCCGATCTTACAGCTACACCGTTCCTAGTGAGATCCTCAACCGACGAGGTGGGGATTCATGAAACGTTCAGAAAAAGCAGAACGTATTGTGACCATGTTGGAAGAACTCTATCCAGAAACACCAGTGCCGCTTGATCACACCAATACCTTCGAGTTGCTTGTTGCGGTCTTGATGAGTGCTCAAACGACCGATTTGAAGGTGAACCAAGTCACACCAGCACTTTTTGCCAAAGCAAATACGCCAGAACTGATGGCTCAACTTCCCGTTGAAACCATTCTCAACGACATTCGCCAAGTAGGACTCGCTCCAACCAAGGCAAAGAACATCCGTCGCCTTTCAGAACTCTTGGTTGAACGTCATGACGGGGTTGTGCCCGATTCATTTGAAGAGCTTGAAGCACTTCCCGGTGTAGGTCACAAGACTGCTGGTGTCGTCCTTGCCCAAGCGTTTGGTATTCCTGCGTTCCCTATCGACACCCACATCCATCGTCTTGCTGCCCGTTGGGGCCTCTCTAACGGGACAACCGTTGAACGAACAGAGCGTGACCTCAAGGCAGTGTTTCCCAAGCACTTGTGGAACAAACTCCATCTGCAAATCATTTTCTTTGGGAGAGAGTATTGTCCTGCTCGCCATCACGATTTGACAACGTGTCCCATTTGTTCTTGGACGGCGACCAAAAAGCGAATTGCCGAAGAAGCGCGACGTTGATCACAGAATGTTCAGATTACGAGCCGCCAAGTTTGCGACCACAAGCACACCCAGAATCATACCAGTCACTCGAAGTGCCGTATGTTCACTCGTTGTGCTATGAGATTCTCGAAGAAGTGCATATCCAATGAGACCCATACCCACGGTTTGTAGCATGGTTCCAATCGAGCCAACGACACGCACAAGATCGTTGTAGCCATCGAGGTCTGATTGATAATCAGATAGATCGTCTAATGTTGCCTCAGCCCCTGGGGCATCAGGAGGACCCCACATCGTGACGACTTGTGCAAATAGGGTTGCAGCCAGAATGAGAACGATACCGATCATCAACCATCGTTCAAATGAATAAGCCAACTTGGTTTTGTCGAAGCCTTTCGCAGGTTGATAAGGCGAAACTGGCATTGGTTGGGCGGCTGGAGTTGGAGGCGGTGGCACTGCTTGCATGAACATCCATCACCATGGAAGTTATTGTACTTCGCTTGGAAAAGGTCAGACTCCGAAGATTCCAGAAGCGCGCTCAAGAACAATCGAGGTGAGGAAAGAAGTGATGCCTGCCACCCAAAGCAATTGGATGGCTTGGCCAAGAGCAGTTGTTTTTCCACCACCCCTCAGACGATTGGAAATCATTGAGACAGCAGCGACTTGGAAAAGAATGAGAATTGAGACAATGATTTTGAACATCCTGATGTTTTCATCAACAGCTGAAGCGTCTTCCATCACCGGTAGAGCAAGGTCGGAACCGAAGCGAGAAAGTGCTGAGACATCAGTATCAACGAAGCCTTCAGCAACACCTGCGATTGAGTCGCCTAACTTGAGAACAATAGCGATGGTGACGTTGAGGCTGGTCACGGTTGCAATCAGCAATCCAAGAGCGACCCCCCGCATCGTATTGGCCGATAGGGCACGACGACGGCGCAAGGAGAGCAGATTACCTACAGAGCGAGAAACCATTTCTGCTGTCGCTGCTGGTTGACCCGAAGATTGTGAACCCTCGATGTAAATTCGAGTGTACCTCGAAATAACGGCTGAATTTGTATCTGCAGTGAAGTAATCCCATGCTCGGTCCGAGTCAATTCGTGTGGACAAACGCTTCTCTAAGCGATCGATGGAATTGTCAAGAACACCAAAATCAATACCTCGCAGTGCTTTGATTGTGGCCGATGGTTCTGCGGAACGTGCTTGGGCAGTACCACCTAAAGCGCGGATAAAGTCGGGATATGTTTCGTCTCGTCGCAGGACTTGGCCTTCTTCTCGACCAACCATGAATGCTGGAATCAACATTGGCGAAAGGGGCGCGACGATCAGGAGAAGTCCGTAGCGGTCCCATTGGGCGCTGACCTCTTGCCATGATGCTAAAATCACAACGACCGTGATGATGAACAAAAATGTCGAAATGATGGTTGCACCAACCAAGGCTCTGAGGAAATTGATTCGGAAAGGCGTGTCCATTTCGTCACGGGCAAAGGTTGGATCTTCGGGGATCGTCGAATTGAAAGCGACAACACCGCCAATCTGAACGATGGTGAAAAGAAGTCCCGCTAAGAGCAGGAAACGCAACCGGCTGGCGATTTCAATCGGGGCATCGGTTGGCGAACCGGTTTCGAAGAGTACCAAGTGAATACCAGCGATGACAAGACCAAACAATCCTGCAGAAACCAGTGAGACATAAATTTCCTTCATTGTGTCAACAGATTCTAAGCGAGTGTCATACAAGGTGGTATACTGTTCTGCAATCGTCTCTTGCTCTGAGCGCATGAACTCATCGATTGGTTGGCCTGCTTCGATGGAGAACGCCATGCGATCAAGGAAGTCAGCCCACAATGGACTTGGGCTTTGTTGAGCAACAATACGAGAGGCTTCGGGCAGGGACGTATGCCATTTATCGACAAGGGTTTCAATCCTCTGAACTTCCGTCGCAAGTTCGCCATAATCCCTCATCTGTTTGAGGATGTCGAAAATAGATTGCGCCCCGACTTCACCGAGTGATAAAATGCCCATTCTTGTGATGAACATGTGCATCTCCTTTTCGATGAGGGTTGCTGAGCGTTGAACATCGAGGATTGGAAAAACAATCGCTGCACCACCTGAAAGGATTGGTAATAAGATGAGAAGAAGGACGCCAGATAGTCCCGAAAAGAGTGCCCCTTCAGACAATCCCCCTGTCAGGAGGATGATGACGATGGACATGAAAAAGCCCGCAAATGCGGCACCTCCCACGAACAAAGCAAGAAAGCGAAGGACGGGCATTTCAAGTCGCCGCAACGCGATTTGCCACATCGACATTCGCTGCATTCATCATCCCTCAATCGTGGTTGATACCTTTCCATGAATCGATGGCACGGTCGAAGTTGTCCCAGCCACTGTTGTAATAAAT
>DUIP01000022.1:2693-9110 GCA_013330285.1 Candidatus Poseidoniaceae archaeon | reverse complement strand
CCACAGATTTGGAAGACTCGCTTTCCTCTGGTTTCGTGAGTAAAGAAATTGGACAAGCGTGCGCCAAGAAAGGTCCAGCCAATCATAGCTGCCACACAAACGCTCAATGTGATGGCGAGAATTGTGAGAATACCCTGCATACCACCACCCAATGGTTGAATGTAATTGCTCATCAAAATAATGACAAAAGCCCATTCTTTTCCGTTGACGAATTGCATACCAATGCCAACCTTGACCCCTAACATCGCTTCAACACCCTCGGTGTTGATGGTGCTTGGATTGAATCGGAACATGCCGACGACCATTGCAGCAAGAAAAATCATCCCAATCCAGTGGAGAACTGTCAGGGCTGTGGGTGAATGATCGATGGTGTTAATGAGCAAACCAACGCTCATTTCAATGGTGACAAAACCAATCACCATGCCGCCAATCAATGGGACATTGCTCCTTGGCCCAAACATGCCTCCGTGTGCAAAACATGTGAGTGCATTAGGGCCTGGAGTGATCAGAGCAACACCAAGAAGGAGCATCACTCCACCCAGTGCTGCGTAGTAATCCATAGAATGCCCTCGTCGTTTGAGGGCGTGAATCAACGCTATGAACGTTCTCACGGCTACAATGCACAAAAGAGGGGTTTAGACAACTTCGAAAAAGATACCACCGGTGTGACTTCAGTCGAGTGGATCAGAGATGCCTTCCTCGCCAAGGGTCCACTTGAGCGTCTTGATGACGCCATCGAGAGCCTTGTGGTTTCGTGCGGCTTCTTTCATACCTTCACGGTCACCGTTCTTACGGCATTCTTTGAACCAATCCTTCCATTGCTTTCTCTTGACTTCTGCGCGACCAAGCATCTGCTCAATCTCATCCCAAGTTCGCTCGTAGGACCGATGAGGGGTTTCGTTGGAGTCTGACATGGGAATCGAATTCGTGCGACAATCCGAGGTTCTTAACATCAGTGCCTACAAGAATCACGCATTGCTTGGGATTCGGGCTTCAATGACTGAGCCGTTAGGTTCGATGACAACGTCATCCCCGATCACTGCATGTCGAATCACTGCACCTTCACCCACCTTCACATGACGACCGAGAACAGAATGTTGGATGATGACATTCGAACCAACCTCACAACCAGACATGAGTAATGAATCCTCGATCTTCGCGCCTTCATCAACAGCCACCCGATTCGAAATCACTGAACCTGCGATGTTGGCGTTCGAATCGATGCCAGGTGCAAAATAACTTCCTGCAGAACTAAACCTTCCTTCTGGAACAGGAAACGGTAGGGTGTCCTTGCCTTCGATCAAAGCATGCTGTGCACGAATCAATTCAAACGGATGGCCGACATCAAACCAAACGCCGTCAATCGTTTTGGCATACATCGGCCAACCCATTTCGAGGACCATAGGAAACAACTGTTTGCTGAAATCGAACTTCTCACCCTCGGGAACCAACGCAAGAACCTCTGGTTCAATGATGTACAACCCAGCATTGATGACATTGCTAAATGCCTCTTCGGCCGTGGGTTTTTCTTTGAATTGGCGTATGAACCCCTGACGCAAGTCCCCATCCAACTCCCCTTGATGATCTTGGGAAAGCCCAACAATACCAAACTCGGTAGGATCTTCAACTTCCCATAACGCCATGGTTACCTTGGCTCCGTTTGCTTTGTGTGCTTTGAGCAAGGCTTGAATGTCAAATGAGGCGACTGAATCACCAGAGCCGACAATGAACGTCTCTGTCAGTTCATCGAGCAGCAAGCGAACGCTTCCTGCAGTTCCCATTGGAACCGCTTCCTGATTGATTCGAGCAGCAATTCCATCCTCGGCCCAGTTTGAAACATGGGCTGAGAGTTGCTCACCCTTGTATCCAGTTGTGACGACGAGGTTGTTGACACCGGCATCGACCATCGCGTCCTTGACGAAATCAATCACGGGGCGGCCAAGCACCTCAACCATTGGTTTTGGACGAGTGAGCGTCAACGGTCGCAAGCGGGAACCTTGTCCGCCTGCCATGATGACGCCGTGCAAAAAACATCCCTCAGCGGCGACGAGTAGCGTTCATGTCAATGCGTCGCATCGACTTCTTCTTGGCAGATTTTCCACCTTTCTTGACGATGCCTTGAGCATCACCTTTTCCGGTGCCACCGAAGGTCACTGAGCCTTGATTTTGAAGGCTGGAGAGGAGGGCATCTGCCACATCTTGTGATTCTGCGCCGGTCTTCATTTCCGACTTGACAGCAGCGTTGTGATCAACCATCCAAGACTTGCGTTCGTCACGAGCCATGTTGAGTTTGTCTCGAATCTCGTTGACGTTGACCATCATTTCTGTGATCTTTTCATGTGTCTGATCGGACTTCTTACGAAGTTCAACGAACTCGTTGTGGAATCGGTCGCCTTCTGCTTTGAGGAAATCACGGTGAGCAAATGCTTCGTCGACTTCCTTGGACATTGCGTCTGCACGACCAACCGCTTCGAGCATGGCTTGGTGTGATGCATCAGCTTCTGCCTTGAGCGTCTTGATGGCGGTGTCCATGTCGCCCAAATCAACGGCAATCATCTCAAACTTGACCACTTCTGGTGCCAGTTCTTCGATGCGTCGCTTCATTTCCTTGATTTTCTTGATCATTTCTTTTTCCTTCTTCTGACCGACAGATGAAGTTTCAAAGGTCTTCTCAAGGCTGGCGACTTCTTGCTTCAGTTGAGCGTATTCTGCGGTTGCAGATTTCTTGTCGCCCTTTTCCTTTCGCTGACCCTTGGCTTGGCCTATGATGTCACGAAGTTGTGCTTGGATTGCGTTGCGCTTTTCCTTGTGCATTTTGATTTCCGCTCGGATGGCTTTCACTTCTGCAAGAACAAGGTCGACCTTCTCTCTGTGCTCCTTGTATTGGCCTTGAATGGAATTACGCTTGTCAGCAGCAGTACGGGCTTGGTCACTGTAGGCGTTACGGGTGTCGCGCAACTTGCGAACACGAGCCTCCATCGCTTGCAATTCGTCCTTAAGGTCCGAATCCGGGTTTGGCGTAGCATCGTCCTTCATTCCGCGCATGGTTTGTCCATAGCGTAGCCCATTTCAAGGCTACGGAAGGACCGCGACCCCAAATTTGGCTCAAAGAGCGTTGAAAATATCTCGGATTTTAATGAACGCGCCAAGTAAAATACCGAGACTGCCGAAGATATTCGCGCTCAATGAACTCGATGCTCGAACGCGCTCACGGTACTTCGAACGGACCCTGACGTTGATCTGTCGACCGATGAGGAGATCACCGCTTTGTTCTTCAAGGCGCACCGAAACCGTAGCCTCTCCAAATCGCTCTGGAAGCAGGGATTGCCAAGCCATCGTACCGTCGCGTAAAAGTCCCGACATCAAACCAAGAACGTCGTCATCACCCTCTGCAGCGAGTGGAAGGGTTTTGTTCGACCACCAACGCTGTTCACCTGGTTCCAGTTTGTAGGTCATGGCCAAGTCGTGAGGGCGGAAATCAGGAGATTGCACTCGGAGCACAATGGTCTTCGGTTCATCCGATAGGTTGTGCATGAGGGTAAACAGATTCGCTCGCTCGTGAACCACGTTCTCCATGTCCACCTCGAACACGATGTCTTGAGTGGTCGTATCTCGGCCTGCACCAAGGTCTTCCTCAATTCGGCCAATCATTCTGAAGAATGCAGGACAAGCGCGCTCGACGTGGTGAATAATGGAGAGCCATTCCTCCATAGTGAACACCGGATGGTCACGAACAAAGTCCATGCCTTTCTCGTTGAGCACCTCAGAGAGTTCACTCTCCATGGTTTTGAAATCCAATCCTTTCGAATGCCTGTACAAGGTCATGAGAAGTTTTTCGCGGGCGAATTGAGCATCGATCTTGGACAGAATATAGGATTCGATTTCCTTGGAATAGACCTCATATTCAGAGCGCAGAAGAGGATCCATGTGTGTCTTCACCAAATCACTGAACACCATTTCCAACGTGGAAGGATGAATTGGCGGATTGTATGCATCGAGCAACCCTGTGCGTTCGTCCATGTTGAACGGGCGAGAACGAGTTGACATGTGTTGGCCAAGTGAAAGCAACGTGAATGAGAACGAGAGCAAGAGTAAGATGCGCCCATTAAGCGTCACGATGTTGACGTAGAAAATACCCACAAGCAACAATGTGGAGAGCACAGCATAGCAAAGCGAGAGCGTATGTTTGGCGCGAACACTCGTCATGTGGTGGGCGAGTCCTTCGTAGCCGTGAAGGGACTGAACAGCTCGATGTTCATCGTTCAATCGCTCGACTTCGGATTGGAAATTGGCAATCGAGAGATGGGTTCGATGTCGGTGAATGATTTGAGTGATAATGTAGCCAAACAGAATGACAAAGGTCAACGAGGTCAATGCCATTGCAAACGAGAGGTTCACCGTTGGTTCAATCTTTGACCACCAGTTTGGTGAAGTTTGGGCGTAGGCCAGAGCGCCAAAGGAGGTCAGGAACGAGAATGCGGGTAAAATAAGCAACAATCGGAGGCCAGAACCGACCAATTGCCGGTCCAGTGCGAACCAAAATCGTTCGGATGTAAGAATAGATTCCTCAGTGGATTGTACCGGGACTTCTTCATCGACCATGGTTGTTGCATGGAGGCTGCGTTCTAAAGCCTTACATCGATTTTTAATCTATGAGGGGCGAAACAGGAGTTGTGAATGGAATTCCGAGTCAAGATCGACTCGTGTACCGTCTCCGAGTGCAAAGCCTTGGCTGTCCTTCAAAATCATTGCACCAACAATGAGGCCTAAGGATTCAAGCATCGCTTTGCTGGAGGGTGCCATAACCATGGCTTTGAGGACACCTTCATCGCCGACGCCCATCGAAGAGATGGGGCGGATTTCACGGTGCTTCGCTTCGATTCGCTCAAGGATGTCCTCGGTTGGAGCGGGGATCTCGCGACCACTTGGATCCAAATCCGGACGGCCCAATAACAGCGAGAGCGCCACTTCAAGATCGTCATCAATCGCATGTTCCAGCCTGCATGCAGTGGCATGGGCGTTGCCATCAAAGGGTAAGATATCCAGCAGCACTTCTGCCAATCTGTGCTTGCGCTTCATCTTCTTTCCGTGGACCAATCCACTCTCAGTAAGCCGAGCACCTTTGTATGGCGTGTAATCGACAAGCCCCTTTGAAGCCAACCGCTGAATCATCTCTGTTGCTGAAGCAGGAGAGACCTTCAGGGAATCCGACAAATCGCCTGTTCGGACAAGTGCCTCAGGATCTCGTTCATAAAATTCATACATTGTTTCGAGGTACTCGTCCTCGAATTCTTGAAAATGGCCACCACCCATACTTCACACCCTTTAATTGGCTGTTAACCGTTCGCCTTGAAAACATGTTCGCACGCTGGACATCGAACAGAACCCGCATAATCGCTCGGCACACGTAAAGATTGAGCGCATTCAGGACAAGAGACCTCAACCTTTTCATCGACGATTTCGACTTCTTCTTCCTCAACTTCCTCTGGTTCCTCTTCCTCTTCTGCTGAAGTGCCTTCAACTTCGAACCTGTTTGAGCAATCTGGGCAGCGGACGGAACCAGTGTAGGATGCTGGGACCCTGAGTTGGCGCGCACACTCTGGGCAACCGATCTGAATCTTCACATCAGAAGCAACCGTTTCAGCTGTTTTCTTAGGCTTAATCTTTGATTTGGACTTGGATTTCGAAGACGGTTTGAGGGCTTGGTTTTGACGAATACGAACCGCTGCAACAACTGCACCAGCAAGAGCAATTCCACCCAAAAGCCCCACCCACGGGAATTCAAAGGCATCTTCGACCACCGCCGCTTCTGCAGAGGTAAAGGAACCAAGGGTCGTGAGTTGTTCACCCCCAACGGCCCACACCGCTTCTAATTTGACACGGGTGCCCTCTGGCCAATCCAAGGTGAAGGACATGGTGGTCGATTCACCAGCATCGAGAGCGTCAGTCGACAATGTAGCGTAGAGCGTTCGATCTTCTCCCAGCAAGAGGATTTCACCAGCAACTCCGCTGACATCGCCTGTGTTGGAAAGGGTCACTTGGACGGTGGCATCTTGGCCTGCAGTTGGGCGCGATGGCGATGCCAGTTCACTCATGGAAATTCTATAGATAGGGCGTTCCGAAGGGACAGATTTGCTATTGCTGGAAGGTCCAAAGGCTTCCATCCAGTCAATCGCATCGGCACGAACGGACACTCGATCCGCATCAACAAAGCCGAGGACAAGCGAGCCGCTGGTCACTCCAGGTGTAAGTGTGACATCATAATCGAGAAGGTAGACATCACCTGAATCGAAGTAGCCGATTCGTATTCTGACCAAACGATCGACCCCCTCACCAAGGGTCACAGACCACTCCATACTCACGCCCGTCTCTGCATCCCAAGTCACATTGTCAACGCTAGGAATGAGCACCTGTTTT
>DUIP01000022.1:0-2295 GCA_013330285.1 Candidatus Poseidoniaceae archaeon | reverse complement strand
GATACAAGACGCCACGTGATGACTTGATCACCATCAGCAAGCATTGGAACGATGACAGAAACTTCTCCAGCAGCATCGACGGCGAGCGTCAACATAGGGCTGGTGTAGACCGATTGGGTGGTTGTGCATTCGAGCGCAACGGTGCCCTCAAGGTCACCATGGTTTCGAACCAGCATTGAAAATCGGGCGCTGTCACCTTCGTGCCAAGGCCCATCGAGAACACCTGGTGTGGAGGAGCCTGCTGCTTCAAACACTGCGGATACAACATCGAAGTTTTGCATGAGTGGGAGATTCGATGATGAAGACAGACGCATGCCAGTTGCAGAACATACGAGTTCGGCAGGGCGCGCTTGTGTTGTGAAACTTACAACCGAAGACGCACCAAGACCGATGTTCATCGTTTGATTGAGCACAGTGCTTTCACCGAACGCACACGAGATGGCGCCCTCAAACGAGCGTGTACCATTGTTGAACACCGTGAGATTCCAATCAAGGACATCACCAGCATCGTAAGTTTCTGTGAGCAGCACAACGCTTGCATCGAGCAAGGGCAGTGGAGGTGGTGAAATGGTGAAATCAACCAGCCTTGATTCATCGCTTGAATCACCATCACCAGTCGCGTTCAACTGCACCAAGACCGAGGCAGTACCCTCATTCATCGTCACTGAGGAGTTGAACGTCACAATCGTGCTTGACATGCCGAGCACATTCACGTTACTCATGTTGACCCATTCTTCAGAACCCCCAGAGACGAGATGGGCAGAAAGGCTACCGTTCCAATCATAGTCACCATTGTTGATGAGCGGGACCTCAACGGCGACATGATCGCCATCATTAACCGTCAGGTTGCCAGTTGCTGCGCCAGTGCTATCGACGCTCGTGAAGGTGAATTCACCAGGCCCACCAATCCCGAGGTCAAGGGGGATCAAACGCTGAACTGTTCGATTGAACGCAGTGACATGCGTGCTGGAATTCCCTCCAACATCACCGCTGAGGATGGTTTCAATGATTGAATAACCATAGGGCAAGGAGGTGAATGTCACGCTGAAATTTTCAACACCATTGACGGCTATTGTTCGAGTTTCATTGGTGCTTTCAAGAAGAACACCACCAATGGTTTTGAGTGTCGAGTGGGCTGACACTTCAGCGCTTTGGCCTGTCAGTTCTTCGACCTCGAAGGTGTAGCTTATGCTGCTTGAAGCGGTTTGCTCGGATTGGCTCAGAGAAATGCTGGAAAGAGCAATCGAAGCCTCGCCACCCAACGCAGCCGCTTGTGGTGCGATGAGACTCAAGAAAAGGAGTGACATCAAGCCTGTTGCTGTCATCATTCGCTTCGCTTTCGCCCCCCCCATAGATACGGCTTGTCGAGGGGGTTCTTCACCTTCACGCCAAAAGGGGACACTACGCAGTGTTTATTGAAGGTTGAAAGGTGGGGGGACACAGTATGACCCCCGAAGAGTTGCTCGGTGTGACCCCCGCCTTGTTGGCGAAGTCCATTTTACATCGCCGCGAACGCCTTGCTGAGGTCATACCAGAGCAACTTGACGCCCGACAAGAAGAGCTTCAAGCAGCCGAACCTCTGGCCCGTGCAGCAAAAGAAAAGCGAGATGGCGTGAATGCCAAAGTGGCCAACCTCAAAAAAGAGCGTTCAGATGCCCAAACCAAAGCTCGGGCGTTGTTCAAACGAGCTGGTGAGTTGAGGGATAAGTTGCAAGCCTCAGGCGGCATTAAAGACCCTGATCCTAAATGGGCCAAGGAAAAACTCGACTCGAAGTTACAACGACTTGAACAAGAGTTGGAAACCAATGCTGGAAACCACAAAACCGAACAAAAATACATTCAAGAAATGAAGGGTTTGATTCGCCAACATGACGAATGGGTGGCTCAACGTGCATCAAGTCAGGAAGGACTTACTGAAATGGATGCCTCATTCAAAGAAGCAAAGGCTCTGCTTGATCAGGCTCAAAAGGCTCATGACGCCATCATCGAATTGGCATCGGAAAATGAGTATTTCCACACCACATATGTCGAACATGAGGCGCACCGACGCCGTGCAGACGGCCGAACAAAGCGTTTGGCAGAAGCCCTCGACAGCAGCCAACGTGGGATTGAACACTGGCAAAAAATCATTGATGGTGGCTTTGATCGTCTTTTGGCTAATGCAACCACAGTGAAAGAGGGTGGAACATCAAGCTCAGTGCGCAACAGAAAGCCCGCTAAGGCACCTCAAAAGAAAGGAAAAGCACGTCGTACATCCACTGCAAAACCTCAACCGGAGGGTGAAGAAGAATGAGT
>DUIP01000199.1:590-10452 GCA_013330285.1 Candidatus Poseidoniaceae archaeon | reverse complement strand
TTTTCGAGCACTGATCATCAAAAATTGTACGATTTAATCGTCCGTACATTCCTCGCATCTTGGCATCCACCCGCTGTTTGGGATGTGCAAAAGCGCATTGCTACGATTGAAGGAGAACGTTTCCTGAAGGAAGTGAGAACCATCAAGACGGCTGGATGGAGGGCAGTACGGCCAAAGAAGCAAGATTTGCCAGAGGGTTGGAATTCTCTGCCCTCAAATCCATGTAAGGCAGACATCAGCGAATTTGAGTTCAAAGAAGAACGATCCAAACCCAAAGGCCGGCTCAAGGAAGCTGGATTGTTGCGACTCATGGAACACGCTGGTAAGCATATCGAAGATGAAGATCTTGCTGCAGCCCTCAAAGAGAAGGGATTGGGAACGCCAGCTACCCGGGCGGACACCATTGAGAAATTGGTCGACCGTGGGTATATTTTGAGAGCACGTGGAGGAAGCATCAGCGCTGCTGCACATGGCATTCGAATTATCGATGTGCTGCGCAGGATACCCGTAGAATGGATTACATCTCCGGAACTCACTGGTGAAATGGAGGCCTCATTGCTTCGAGTACAGCGCGGTGATGACCCAAAAACGACCTACATGAACGCTATAGTTGAACAAACAACCTCACTGGTCGAGAGGATCAAGAATCATGATCGAGATGAGTTATACCTCGAGGAAGAATCGATAGGCGCATGCCCTTCATGTTCGGCTGCAATCAAAGAGACAACACTCTCCTATCAGTGTGAGAAGAATGAAGGCCGGGACAAAGGATGTTCTTTCGTGTTTTGGAAGGACACCAGTGGTCGGTGGTTTGACAGAGTCACAGCAGCACGCTTAGTCAAAGAACGGGAACTCAGTGATCTTCATGGATTCTTTAGCAGATCAGGAGAAGCATATGTTGCAAGCGTGAAGTTAACGGACGAAGGTCGTGTCGAATTTGTTGGCGGAGGGCAATCCTCAACCGATGAAAATGATGAAGAATTATGCCCTTGCCCAACGTGTGATCATGGCACGATTCGTATCGGTCAAACCATGTATGCGTGTGATTATGCAGATTGTAAATTCCGTGGTTTGTCCAAAGAAATGTGTAAGCGGCTCATCACACCAGATGAAGCAAAGGTCATCATGACCAAAGGCAAATCAGATCTGCTCGAAGATTTCACTTCAAAGCGTGGCAGGCCTTTCAAAGCCTTCCTCGTCATCGAAAACACACGAGTGAAGTTTGATTTCCCACCACGAGAAGCCGCGGCAGATGCCAAGCGATTCCCAATCGAACCCGGTGTGGTTGCCGTCTGTCCAAACACGAAGGTGAACATCGTGGAGACTGAAACACACTATCAAGCCGAAGAAGGTTCCACTGGCTGTAAATTACAGATCGCAAGGGAGATTTCAAAGCGAGAAATCACTCGTGAAGAGGCAAAGGAATTAATCGAAAAGAGAACTCTTGGTCCTTTCCATGATTGGAAATCAAAGAAAACTGGTAAGGAGTTCTCTGCATCAATTTACATCAAAAAGAACGAGAGCATAGGCTACAAGTTCGCCAAGCGTTGAGCACCAAAAATAGGCCAGATTACCGCTCATGGTGAGCGAAGATTGATGGGTGTGGCTTCCTCGTTAGGAACATGCTCGACCGGTCATGGGACGTCATCATCGTCGGCGCGGGCCCAACAGGCGGCCGTGCTGCGACTCACCTTGCCTCATTGGGGCATTCGGTGTTGATGCTTGAAGAGCATAATGAAATCGGGCGCCCATTCCAATGCGCAGGCCTTGTAACGCCGAAAGCCATGCATGAAGTTGAACTCTATGATTCAGTGCTTCAGGAGATTGATGGCGCCCGAATCCACGGACCCGATGGAACATTGGTACCAGTTGGGACTGAAGGCAAGTTGCGCACCTATGTTGTGTGTCGAAAGCAATTCGATCAAGGGGTGGTCCAACAAGCCATGCAAGCAGGGGCCACACTTTCATTGAATTCAACCCCTGTTAAGGCCACAGCAACAGATGATGGTGTCGATTTAGAGATTAATATCAATGGTGAAATTGTATCCATGGATGCAAGGTTGCTCATTGGTTGCGATGGTGCACACAGCTGGACACGCAGGAATTTTAAGATGGGCCGCCCGAATGAAATGATGATCGGTTTTCAAACTGAAGTTCAGGGGTATGAAGGAAAAAATCGTTGGCTTGAAATGTACAGTGGATCGGCGATTGCACCAGGATTTTTTGCTTGGGTGATACCCTCCGGGTTTGGAAGCCATCGAATTGGAGTTTGGTCGACACCCGACCGCCTTGACGGAAAAAGTGTGGAACAATGCTATGAGGACCTCTTGAACCACGAAATGTGGCACAACCGGTTTGAAAACATCACAGAAACTGCGAGGTACTGTGGACCGATCCCGAGTGGCATGGTGAAGAAAACTGTAAGCAATCGAGTCATCCTTCTTGGCGATGCTGCAGGGATGGCCAAACCCACAACAGGTGGAGGTATAGGCCCCGGATTCCGTCAAATAAAGGGCATTCTCAAACCACTTTCAGAGGCAATCAAAGCGAACGAACTCAACGAAAAGCAACTCCATAAGATCACCAATAAACACTTCATGGCGATGAAGAAAGATCAAGACAAAGCTCGGGCTTTACGCAACCTTCTTGTTTCAGATACCACGGACAAAGAACTCAACAAACATTTCACTAATTTTGCGAGGGAGGATGTTCTCGAGTTAATCAACGAAATTGGTGATATCGAAAAACCTGTTCCGCTAGGTCTTGCCCTGATCAAAAAAGTTCCAGCATTCCGGCGATTGGCGCTTCGTGCGGGAACTCGATTGATGTTCCGCTAGGTGATGCGCCATGGGTAAAATCAAACTTGAGCAACGAGTGAGATACCCACCTTTTGAACCTAAACGATTCTCACCTGATTCATTGCCAATTGCGTCCTCAAGTGAGACGATTGCAAGAGACGTCAATGCGGATGACATTGTTGATGCATTGAAAAAATTCCCGCCAAGTTTCCACCTTGGGAGTGAAAATGATTGGCTGGTCGAACAGAGGTATGTGTACGATGGAGAAATCTACGACGATTCAAACATTGAACGGGAACAATCATTCCTCGAAACAAGCAAAATTCCTCGCATTGTCAAGCGACAGCGTCGAGGGTGGTACCTCACACCGAACCCAGTTCATAGAGCGGTTCGACGTTTTTTGTCGTTTTCTGTGATGGTGCTGCTGTTAGCACTTGGCTATCTTTTCATAGAGCCGTTATTGAGTTCAATGGGAATCAAGGGCATAGGAACTGGAACCGTTCGCATAGGTTTACTTGATTACCCCGCCTTGGCGATTATTGTGGTGCCACTTCTCTTTGCGCCATTGCTGATGAGGGTAGGGGCTAATTTTGTTGATCTTAATTCTCAACGGCAATTTTTACGTTCTGCACCAAAAGACCCTGTAATTGAATGTATTCAAAGGCCCCAAGCAGGACAACCTTTGCATCTCAGGGTCCAATTTGAAGAAAAGCCTGACAACTGGGAGAAGATCGAAGTGATGTGGCGAGTGGGAATTCTTCCACCAGCGAGGGAAGAAGTGTTCAGTCGATTGGGGCGTTCACCTGAAGCACAGCCACCACCGGGCCTAACCACACCCCTACCACATCATTGGGAAATTGGGCTCGATGATGGTACGGGCGGGGGCGAAGAATCTCCAATGGAGCATCATGAAGTGAAGGGTGGATTATTCCTCCGCCCGATGAGGGTGATGGAATTTGGTGGGCGAGTCATGTGGAATTCAGCACCGCTGGAGTTGGAACATCCTCCAAATGAGTGGCCTGGAACCGTTTCTTCATCGTTAATTCGAATTCATTGGGAACTCATCATTCGTATTGAGAGGAAAAAAGGTGGTTCTCTGATGTTCGTCGAGCCACTGGCTGTCGCTCACCCCTCTCGCCCAACAACCCTCACGAGGCTACCAACCAATGATGGTCGAACTGAATCAGATCAATTGTGAACGCGACACATTGAAAGACGGCCAAGGCTAAGCCACATCATGAATCGACCGGCCTTGCCTGCACTGCTTCTCGTCGCGTTGCTCGGACTTGCCGGGTGTTTTGGGGCTGTTGAGCCCGAAGAACCTGAAGTGATTGAACAACCTGTCATGCTTGAGGAACCACTTGTCGAATGGATGACTCCGCCGAGTACGATCGAACTCGATGGCACCCCTATCATCCTTCAAATTAAATTCCAAGGTCAAGATTGGGCACTAACTCCATCAATTGTCACACCTACGTTTGATCAAGTATCCGCCTATGGTTGGTCGCAAACTGTGCAGGGTTATTCCCTCGAGTTTCTACCATCAATGCTAGGAAACTACACCGTGAGTGTGAGCATTGAACCAGTCGATTCCGAGGCAATTGCCCCAATAGTGTCCTCACTCACGCACACCATTGAGGTTGTTGAACCGGTTGCGCAAGCTCCAGTGTTAAACGCCCCGGTACGAGAGATCTTAGAGGAGCCAAATCTGCTCTGGTTTGAGGGTTCCGTAGAGCACCAAGATTTGGACACATGCACCATGGAGTACTCGGTTTCGGACGGTAGCAGTGGTTCGATTTCGATCAAGGAAGATGGCTCATGGAAGGTCCTCCTCGATTTCACAGAAATAGAAAACACGATGACGGTAACCACCATTGCTACATGCGGAAAGTTCACTCAACTTTCTGATACAACAGGAACATTGGTGATGCTAGAAGGTGGCGGTGCCGATGCTGATGGTGACGGAATCCAAGACACAACGGACCGTTGTCCAAATGGTATAGGTGAAGCTGAAGGATGGAAATCAAATCAAAATACGGACAAGGACGATGATGGTTGTCGCGATGTTGATGAGGATGACGACGATGACAATGATGGCGTGCTCGACTTGCATGACCTTTGTCCCGATTCTCTTGGTTGGATCAGTTCTCCGGATGCAGATTTCGATTCAGATGGGTGTCATGATACGGAAAGTGACGAAGACGATGATAATGACGGGGTTCTCGATGTGGACGATTCCTGCCCTTATGGTCGAGTTGGTTGGAGTTCAACGTTGTACACTGATTGGGACGGTGATGGGTGCCTCGACCTTGATGAGGACAATGATGACGATAACGACGGAGCACTGGACGAGGTCGATCTTTGTCCCAAAGGATTCACATCGTGGTTGAGGGATACCAATACTGATTTCGACGATGATGGTTGCGCAGATGCTTCAGAAGATGACGATGACGACAATGACAATGTCGAGGACGTGAATGCCACTGGTGCTCCGCTCGATCTTTGCCCCCGCACTCCTGCCAATGCCACAGACGTTGATGAGTTTGGCTGTGCGGCTGTCCAAAGAGACAGCGATTCTGATGGCGTCAATGATGCCGAGGATGTTTGTCAAGGGACACCAGAAGGTTTGGTTGTCAACGAAGTTGGTTGTGCTGACATCGATGGCGATGGAGTATCGGCGAACAACGATGTGTGCCCAAATTCTCCAGACCGTTGGACCATCGATGCTACTGGTTGTGCAGTCGTTCAATTACCTGTGCCATGGCAAAGCGCTTCAAGCCTCAA
Source organism: Candidatus Poseidoniaceae archaeon (assembly GCA_013330285.1). Lineage (GTDB taxonomy): Archaea > Thermoplasmatota > Poseidoniia > Poseidoniales > Poseidoniaceae > MGIIa-L1 > MGIIa-L1 sp8160u. The sequence goes on along the minus strand of DUIP01000199.1, from coordinate 4,870 downwards.
TGGACCACTACAAACCGTCCCTCATTTCTCATTACCAACACTGGATGGAACATTTTACTTCCAGCAACAATGGACTGGCTATGACATCTATTTCTTCCTCTTCAAGTACACCGACAGTTCTGGTAATTCAAATTCTGGAACCTGGGGTCAAAGCCCCGGTCCCTTTATCCGAGCTCTACCAGACAATGTTCACCTGTTCTTTGGTTCATTTGACACCACATACCATAACGACGTGATCAATCAAAAAGCCTCTGTTGAGAATGCGCTCAACCCTGATGAAGAGCAATTATGGGCAGACCGCATCCACTACATCGACCAAAGAGCTGGAACCCTTGGCGGAGGCATTGGCGATATGATCACGAGTTTCAACAACCCCAGATACATGGGGATTGACCGATTCCAACAAGCACGAGAAACTGGCTCACTCTATGCATGGACGTCACAATCAAATGATCCCATGCACCTTATTCACGAACCACACCAATGGAACGCCGAATTCCCTGTAGAAATACGCAGAAGTGATCCCGCCATCGAGGAGGTCACACTTTGGGACTTCGATCGACACTCTGGTGGATGGGGCGGAGGATTTACCTCCGCACAATCTGCCGAATTCCCATCGAATTTGACCACCTATGACACACTGGAGGTCTATCATGAGCATGCATGTGATGAACGATCAAACAGATATCAAAAATCAGACGGATCATATGGTGGTTGCCATGAGTGGGATTATGAGGCAAATCTACGAATTTGTGATCGTGATAACGCTTCATCGTGTGGAACAGAATTCATGCGATGGATCACAACATACGGCAGAGAAGGTAAGTGGCTGACCGACATATCACCGTACCTCTTCATGCTTGAAAATGATGACAATCGGACCTTCAAGTACCGGGGTGCCAACAAGGGCGACCTTACGATTACGTTGCTGTTCAGTGATTGGGGTTCGGGTGAACGAGGAGATGATGCGACATTTGCATTCACTGGGGGCCAATTTGATGGAACGTACAACGACGAATCAATCTACACGAGACAACTCAATTTCACCGTACCATCCTGGGCATCACGAGTTGAAATTGTCGCAACAATAACCGGTCATGGATTTGGACAAGACAATGCGAACTGTGCAGAGTTTTGTGATCACGAGCACCATTATTCAATGAATGGCTATTCCACATATGAGTGGCATCCAATTGTGAGTTCGAGTGAAGGTTGTGAGAATGAAGTGTCCAACGGTGTTGTAGCCAACCAATTTGGTTCCTGGCCGTTTGGACGTGCTGGATGGTGTGCAGGACAAGATGTCAAACAGTGGACATACGACATCACATCGTGGGTTGATAGCACGGGCGCTAACAATCACCTGACTTACCAAGGATTGTATAACGGACAAGAATATGTTCCATCAGACGGCATTGGGAATGGGCAAAGAAACATTCATGCAGAAATTTGGATCGTATTTTACAATTCGACCGACATTGAATAATCACGATTGAACTGGAACCGGTGCTGGAAGGTCCGCTTCGGATTCATTCAATATTGGAGTTTCCAACACAACATAGTCGCTGTCTCGACGTTGAGGGACAAAGCCTGCACGTCGAATCACATACTGAAGTTCCTTTTCACTCGCACTGAACTTCGTCGTTCCTGATGCAGAAACAACATTTTCTTCCATCATTGTTGACCCAACATCATTCGCACCACCAAAAAGGGCCATTTGAGCGGTTTTAATCCCCATGGTTGGCCATGAGGATTGAATGCTAGGAATGGAATCTAAGAACAGCCGAGATACAGCGACATGCCGTAAGTATTCAGAAGATCCTGCTCCCAAAGTGACACGGTTTTTACCACGATTACGCCGTCCAAAGCTGTTTGTTTCAAGTTGTACAGGCCACGCAATGAAGGAGGTGAAGCCGATGCCATATTTCCTAAGAGACGCATCTTGGAGCGCACGTATGCGATGCATGTGTTCAACCCGCTGCTCATTCGATTCTCCAAAGCCAATGACATTGGTGGCGCTTGTTGTGAGGTGGAGACTTTGTGCTTCTTCCATCACGCGTAGCCAATTTGCAGGGAGACCTTTCTTGGGTGATACATCCTTTCGCACATCATCAACCAACATCTCCGCACCACCACCTGGAAGGCCGTGCATACCTGCTGCCTTCAAACGGGTTAACACTTCAAGTGTTGACAATTCACTCACTTCAGCGATGCCCTCGATCTCAATTGGGCTGAAGCAGTCAATGGCAATACTCGGGTGGTTGGAGCGAATATGAGAGAGAAGTTGCTCATACCATTCGAATGGTAGTTCTGGATTGACCCCCCCTTGCATGAGAATCCGAACGCCACCGATTTCTTCTAAGGCCTCAATTCGGCCGGAAATCTCTTCGAAGGATTGAGTGTAGGTTTCATCATGGCCAGGTGGCCGGTAAAATGAACAAAATTGACAATTAATCGTGCAGACATTGGTGTAATTGATGTTTCGATCAACAAGGTAAGTGACGTTCGAAGGACCATGCATTGCGATTCGACGTTGGTGGGCAGCAGTCATCAGTTGGTGCAAAGGGGCATCGTTGTAGAGGACGAGCGCCTCTTCAGGTGTCAGGCGAAGTTCATCGGCATTTTCGCTCGACCACGACGACTGACGTCGCAAAATTTGGTTCCATTCCATGCGTTTCCCTCAGAAAGGTGTGCCAGTAATCTGCTCAATTTCTTCGATGGTTTTGGGGCATGATGCTGTGAGAACATCGGGGTCATTGGCTGTCACGAGTACGTCATCTTCTATTCGAATGCCTAAATTGGCATATCGCTGAGGGCAGTCAACATCTGGACGCCAGGCCCCGAAATAAAGACCAGGTTCGACCGTCAGCACCATCCCTTCTTCAAGAAGGCGTGGTTCACCATTTGGCTTGTAAACACCAACATCATGAACGTCAAGGCCAATCCAATGACCCGTGTTATGCATGTACCACTTCTTGAGATCTCCAGTTTCCATGTCCAATGCTTCTTCGAGGCTTTGCGTGATCACACCAAGTGCAATGAGACCTTCCGCTAAGACACGCCGTGCTTCGTCATGAGGCGCATTGTAAGGTAGACCAGGGCGGCATTTCTCGATGGCTGCAAGTTGGGCATCGAGGACCAATTGGTAAATTTCCCGCTGTGCTTCTGTAAATGTCCCATTGATTGGCCACGAGCGAGTGATATCTGCTGCATACCCACGGTATTCTGCTCCAGCGTCGATGAGGATGACTTCCCCATCTTCGCACACATCATTGTTTTGATGATAATGTAAGACAGTAGCATTGTCACCGCATCCAACGATGGAAGGATAAGCCCAACCTGATGCACCTGCATAGACAAAGAAGCCCTCGATCGTGGCTTGAAGTTGATACTCCATTCGACCGGGTTTGGTATTCCGCATTGCAGCCACATGGGCGACACTGCTGACATCGGATGCGAATCGCATCTGCTCAATCTCTGCAGCAGATTTCCGCAGCCTTAGTTCTGCGATTCGTGCACTCGGGTCTTCGATGGTTACGGGGCCTGTTCCGAAGTGCTGACGAGCACGGTCCCTTCGTTCCAATGAGCGAACAACAATCTCATCGACATCACTTCGGATTCCAGTTCGTAGCAAGACCCGTTTGGAATCCGAAAGCATGCTATTGAGCTGTTGCTCGAGGTCGTCACAAGAATAAGCTGCATCAACAGCCCATCCGTTTAATGCACCTTCAATCCCAGGTCGGCGACCTTCCCAAATTTCCTTCAACGTATCTTTTGGTTGAACAAAGAGGGTGCGAATCCAGGTGCCGTCAACATTCTGAACGGTCAGCAAGGCATCTGGTTCATCCCAACCAACCAAGTACAACAGATCGCTTTGAGTGCGGTAAGGGTAATGGACATCATTCGAATGTACAGCAGCAGGTGAAGCTGGCACAATCAACAGGTCATCAGGGCGCAATTGGGCGGTTAAACGCTCAACGCGACGACTGTATTCTTCATTGGATATTGGTTGAGGCTCAGCCCCAATGAGTTCCAAAGCAGCATCGTACATGGAACTCCCAAGCGGCCTACCATCTTCAACCGTTGCCCTCGTCATTGATACAAAGCGGGGAAAAGAGAATCGAATTTAGGGACTCAATCTTTTTTCCGTTGCCACTTTGGCAATGAGGTTTCTTGCTCTGTTGCACCCATCCGGGCCATCAAAAAACCAGCAAGAGCGATAATGGATACAAGCGCTATGGTGAATAGGTTTCCACCAAGCATACCTTCTGATCCTGAAACGA
>DUIP01000199.1:0-218 GCA_013330285.1 Candidatus Poseidoniaceae archaeon | reverse complement strand
ACTTCGATTGTGAATGCTATGGTGCTGTTCGCTCCATCATCATCCAGAACAATCAGCGTGAGTTCATAGGTTCCTGAAGTGTTTATTTTCGAGGATTGGAAGATTGTGCCTCCAGTCTGAACCATATCTCCATCTACATACCATCTGTAGAGCAGCCCATTTTGGTCATTGAGCGTATCACTCGTTTTGCTGGCGTTAAGTTGCCAACTTTCAGTGGT
>DUIP01000202.1:7223-13250 GCA_013330285.1 Candidatus Poseidoniaceae archaeon | reverse complement strand
TTCGAACACGTTTCCAGATTCTGGGATCGTGGAAACCCTCCTCATGCTCGAGGCAATCAACGACGTACGCAGAGGTAATTTGGAAAATTTACGAGAAATTGGTCCTCAGAAAATGGAAGATGTAGGCCCCGGAACCCTCCTTGCCATCCCATATTTCGGATATTCTCGACAAGATAAGAGGTTCAAACCTGGTGAAGCGATCTCGGCAAGGGCAATCGGGCACTTGCTTGCCTCTCGCTGTGACGGAATCATTGTCTTTGATCTGCATGCTCCAAAGGTCCTCGAAGATTTACCTGTGCCCGTGGCATTTACCTCAGCAATGCCAGAGTTGGCAAAACACCTGCAGACAACTGTCAATCCTGACTTCATCCTTTCACCGGACAAAGGAGCGATTGATCGTGCCTCAGCTGTTGCAAAAACCATCGATTGTGAATTTTCATACCTCGAGAAGACGCGTATTGACGCTCATACCATTGTGCACAAAGCCAAGGATTTGGACGTTGATGGTAAAATCGTGGCCATTGTCGACGACATGATTGCAACAGGTGGCACAATTTGCAGAGCGGCTGAAGCGTTGCGAAGCCAGGGCGCGGTTGAGGTTCACGCAGCATGCTCGCATGGGTTATTCACTGGTGGAGCTATTGCCAGATTGATTCGCTACGTCGATGGTGTGCACGCCACTGGGTCCCTCTCAAATCCACGAGATGTCATCTCCGGGGGCCCCGCCCTTGCTCGAGGCGTAAATGAGTTATTCACCGCCCTCGAATGGCGTTAACTTGAGCGCAGTGGCATGTTTTTAGATGGATTTCAATCAAAGAAATCTTCTGTTTAGTGCCGCAACCTTGTGCGTTCTTCTTCCGTCGTGTTTATATCCGCGAGGTTGTGCGCAAGGAATGCCTTAACATGAGGAAGAAGTGAATCCAATGAGTGTACACGTGCGATTTGAAACCCCCGAAGCCGTATCTGACAAGATCTATGACATGCTGCAAGCCAACGCCAATGGCCGCCTGAAAAAAGGCAGCAACGAAGTGACCAAGACCGCTGAGCGCGGCACTGCTCAGTTCATCGTCCTCGCAGTCGACGTCAACCCACCTGAACTCCTCGCTCACATCCCATTGATTTGTGAAGAGAAAGGCATCCCATACGGATACGTCCCATCTCAAGAATACCTCGCTAAGGAAGCTGGCCTTCCTGATGGTGTCAAGACCGCATCCATTGCAGTCATGGAAATCACCAAAGGCGCACAAGAAAAGTTCACCGAAGTCGTTGACATGATCAACGACCTCAAGGCTTGAACCTGAAGTTTGGAGGCGAAATACATGAGCGAAGAACTCAACGGATGGCCTGCTGAAGTCGTCGAAATCGTCGGTCGTACCGGTATGACCGGTGAAGCAACTCAAGTCAAGGTCCGTGTGAACGATGCCCCTAATCCCCGAGACGTTGGAAGAATTATCTCTCGCAACGTGCTTGGTCCAATTCGTGTCGGCGACATTTTGATGCTCAAGGACACCGGTCGTGAAGCCCGTAAGCTCAACTCGAGGTGAAGTGAATGCCTGAACGTAGAATTTGTACTTTTTCTGGAGAAGAAATCGAACCTGGTACGGGCATGATGTTCGTGCGCCGTGACGGAAGCGTCATGTGGTTCAAGAGCTCCAAGGCTCGCAAGAACATGATCAAACTCAAGCGAAATTCACGCCGTGTAAAGTGGACTCGCCACTTTGTCAAGGGCCGCAATCAGTGATCTCAAACCCCTGTTTGCAAGCCACCATTTGCACCTTCGGTGTTTTTCTTTGACCCATTGTGGCCGTATGGCTCATAAAGGGGGGTCCAGTCGGACGGATTGGTGAACACCATGGAAACAACCTATGTTATGATCAAGCCTGATGGCGTACAACGTGGACTTATTGCAGAGATTTTGGGTCGCTTCGAGCGCAAAGGCTTGAAACTGGTTGGATTAAAATCCGTTGTGCCAAGTCAAGAAACCGCTGAAGCACACTATGAAGTTCACAAAGAGCGCCCGTTTTATCCTGGCCTCATCAAGTTCGTCACATCCGGACCTGTGGTCTGCATGGCATGGTCTGGTAAGGATGCGATTGCTGTTGCACGAACCCTCATTGGGGCAACCAACGGCCGTGAAGCATCTCCTGGCACCATCCGTGGTGACTTTGGAATGGACATGGGATTCAACATGATTCACGGTTCGGACGCAGCAGAAACCGCTGAGTTCGAACTTGGTCTTTGGTTCCCAGAAGGTCTCATGGAATGGGATCAAACAATCACCGCTTGGGTCTACGAGTGAGTGCAACCCCACAGTGGGGCTGAGGTGAAATCATGGACGAAACCGAAACGGATTCGCCTGAAGAAACCGTCACAGAACGCGGCCACAACCGCCAACCAATCGTTTCTGTGCTCGGCCACGTCGACCATGGTAAGACCAGCGTGTTAGATTTGGTTCGCTCCATTGGCAGTGAACGCCAAGCAAGCGTGATGGATCGTGAAGCAGGGGGCATCACTCAGCATATCGGAGCAACTGAAGTTCCCGCAGATGTCCTCAACGAAACATGTGCCGCCATGATGGGTGGCAAGAAATTCAAATCTCCCGGATTGCTGTTCATTGATACGCCTGGCCACCATTCGTTTGTCAGTCTGCGAAACAGAGGCGGGTCGGTTGCTGACATCGCCGTGCTGGTGATCGATGTGATGGAAGGCCTCCAGCCACAAACCATCGAAAGTTTGCAGACCTTGAAAGAAACACGTACCCCATTCGTCATCGCATGCAACAAGGTCGATCGAATCCATGGTTGGCGCACAAAACATGGGCGCTCATTCATGGAGTCGTTCAAGGATCAACGTGAAGATGTACGCTCTTTGTTTGAGGACCGATACTGGAAACTGCTTGGACAATTCTCTGAACATGGATTTAACATCGAACGCTACGATCAAATTCGTGATTTCCGACAAAATGTGGCCCTTGTGCCAATGTCGGCAAAAGACGGCGAAGGGTTGCAGGATTTGCTTGCTGTCACCGTTGGATTAGCTGAACGGTTCCTCGAAGATCGATTGACGGATACGCTTGGTGCTGCTGAGGGGACGGTGCTCGAAATGCGAGATGAAGTCGGTATGGGGAAGACGATCGATGTGATTCTCTACCGTGGTGAACTCAAGATTGGAGACAAGGTCATGCTCGCCGCCAATGATGGCCCATTTTCAACCCACATCAAGGGGCTTAAGCGGCCCAAAGGTATGTCTGAGATGAGGGATGCTGGGAAACGTTGGGTTAACTTTGACAGCGTAGAAGCTGCTTGTGGAGTGAAAATTGTAGCACCAAAGCTCGAAAACACAATTGCTGGCACCACGCTGTACCTGGCCAACACGCCTGAACAAAAAGAGCAGGCAGAGGCCGCTATTCGTCAAGAATGGCGAGCGATTTTTGACACCATGCCAATCATGTGCTCAAAGTGCAATGAGGTCTTTCCACGAATTGATTTCAAAGCGCACACCAAGCAAGGTGTATGCAGAGGTGCTGAGGAAGAACGCAAAGGTGTCGTCATCAAAGCGGATACCGTTGGTGGTTTGGAAGCCTTAGGTTTCGAACTTGCAAAATTGAAGATTCCAGTGCGGCAAGCAACGGTTGGACCGGTCAACAAACGTGATATTTTGATGGCCAAATCCGCTCAAGACCCACTCAATAAGGTGATTCTTGGGTTTTCAGTTAAAGGAAACTCCGAGGTTGCTGACTCATTGAGTGAAGATGATTCAGAAATCAAATTCTTTTCTGGCAGCATCATCTATCACATTCTGGATGCCTATGAAGCATGGCGAGAAGAAACCGCTGAACGCATGGCAGCTGAATTGCGCGAATCACTCGTCTATCCTGGACGATTGCTCTACCTCAAGGATCACACCTTCCGAGCAAAAGGCCCCGCGATTGTCGGCATGCGAGTGGTCGGAGGTCGAGTGCATATTGGCCAGCGATTGATGAAACTCGACGGTACGCCAGTCGGCCAAATCAAGAGCTTGCGAACCCGTGCCTCCGAAGACGTCAAAGAAGCAAACCAAGGTGATGAGGTGGCTGTTGCCATCAATGGACCTACTGTTGGAAGGCATATTGAGGAACTGGATGAATTCTATGTGGATGTTCCTGAATCCCACGCAAAACGGCTCAAGAAAATTGACCTCAATCCTGTCGAGCAAGAGATCTTAGACGAACTCATCCGACTCCATCGAAAAGAAAATCACTTCTGGGGAAGATAATCCATTTGGCCCCCGGTTTTTCGCTGACATATTGTTGACTTACGACCCCCTCACATTCATATATGGAAGGTTCCGGTTGCGAACTTGTCCTTTGGAGGCCTTACTATGGAAGCAGGATTCTCAGCAGCACCCGCAATGGGTCAAAACCCCGGCGCTCAAGATTTGATTGGCACTGTTTCCGCCATCTCAAACAGCCTCATGAACGAAGTCAGCAAGGTCATTATCGGTAAGAACGAAAACCTTCGCAGAGTGACTGTTGGAATTCTCTCCAACGGAAACATGCTCCTCGAAGATTTCCCCGGCCTTGCAAAAACCTTGCTCGCCAACACATTCGCACAAGCACTTGGATGTAAATTCAAGCGTGTTCAATTTACTCCTGATTTGCTCCCCTCCGACATTATGGGGACATACATGTACGATCAGAAAGCTGGCGAATTCAAACTTCGTGCTGGACCATTGTTCTCCAATATCCTCCTTGCTGACGAAATTAACCGTGCGCCACCGAAGACACAAGCTGCTCTGCTCGAAGCAATGGAAGAAAAGCAAGTGACGATTGAAGGCATTACCCACAAACTTCCAGCACCATTCGTTGTCATCGCAACACAAAACCCAATCGAACAAGAAGGAACCTACCCGCTGCCTGAAGCACAAATGGACCGGTTCTTGATGAAGATGAGCATGGGCTACCCTGACCGAGCAGAAGAGAAGGCCATCTTGGCTCGACGCAAGCTGCGTGGGAAGGACGGGCACGATGTTCAGCAAGTCACATCTCCAAAGAAAGTGGTGGCCATGCAAAAGGCACTCGAAACTGTTCACGTCGATCCTGCAATCCTCTCCTACATCGTTGAAATTGTACAACGCACTCGTGAAGATCACCGCGTCACCAACGGAGCATCGCCTCGTGCATCTCAATCGCTGTTCAAGACTGGCCGTGCTGCTGCTGCAATCGCTGGGCGAAACTATGTCATTCCAGACGACATCAAAGGCATCGCATTGCAAGTGATCTCCCACCGTATTAACATGAAGCCAGAAGCAAAGATTCGTGGAATCACAGGAATGCATATTGTGCGGAAAATCCTCTCGGAAGTCCCTGTACCTGTCATCCAACCGGCTTGATGTTTCCACCGTTGTGGTTGCATTCAAAGAGGAGAACCTCTTTTCATGAATTGTCCGAGGAGGTGAAGAGATGAACCCGTACAAGATGGTGATTGCAGTTGCGAATCAAAAGGGAGGTTGTGCCAAAACAACCACTGCGGTCAATCTTGCTGCCGCTCTAGCCAAGGGATCCAAAAGGCAAGGGCTTCCAAAAGCGAAAGTGCTCCTCATCGACCTTGATCCGCAAGGAAATTGTGCAACCTCTTTTGGTGTGGAAAAGAAGAACGTGAAGAAAACCTCCTACGACCTTTTGACCAACGATTCAGGCGAAGAACTACCTTTGATGGAAGAATACCTGATTGGTCCAAAGGAACTGACAGCGTCAATGCAGGACGCTTGGAGTCTGCGAAACAACAACAAGAAGGCCCCAGACAGTGTGTCTGTTGGCCATTTGTGGTTGCTGCCAAGTGACATCCATCTGTCGGGTGCAGAAATTGAACTAAGCCACAAAATTGGTCGTGAAACAAGGTTGCGAGAAGCACTCATGCCAATCATCGATGAATTTGATTACATCATCATCGATACACCGCCATCCCTTGGTTTACTCTCGATCAATGCCATGTGTGCGGCCAACTGGGTCATGGTGCCTGTTCAAGCAGAATACTATGCACTGGAAGG
>DUIP01000202.1:0-6794 GCA_013330285.1 Candidatus Poseidoniaceae archaeon | reverse complement strand
GATGCTCGTTCAAAATTAAGCCGCCATGTGTGTGATGAAGTCAACAAAAAGATGCCAAATAAATTGTTCAAGACCACGATTCGTCGACTTGTTAAGGTCGCAGAAGCACCCTGGAGTGGGGCACCGACGGTCTTGCTCAACAAGCCAACAAATTCTGGCGCAGGAGCAGGTTCTCTTGAATATTGGACATTGGCAAAGGAATTCCATCAGCGCGTTCAAGAGATGCGCCGAGAGTTTGGCGTGAATGAAGAACCACGCCTCCTTAGAAAGCGAAGAAACCGCTGATTTCAGTCCGCTGAGTCCTTCTCAAGGGTGAGAAAAACAACGATTTCAGCCTTGCTTCCTTCGCGGGGGTTAAGTAGCCTTGACACCGCAGTAGCAAGCAGGGATTACAATGACCGGTGAAGGAATGACGTCTGTGAGCGTGAGTTATGAGGTCCGACGACAATTGAACACCATGCGCAGTACAAGTGGTCACAAAAGCGTCAATGAGTTGCTTTTAGACATGGTCCGAGCCCACAAAATCGCCAAAATGAATGGGGAGATTGAAACCCTTCGTGAGCGAATGAAGGCTGTTGCCGATGTTGAGGTAGAACATCTCGTTGACCGACTCAACTTAGCTCCATTCAAGGTGTGATCGCATGATGGAATGGCGACCACCTGGCTACGAGTTCGATGCTCGTAATTTGGTTCGTGCTCTGTTTAATGAAAACACTGACGAAGGGAAACTCTTGGAGGCCGCTGCTTGTGGCCATATCGAAATCTTTGCTCGTTCGACGGCTTGGAACGGTGTACTGTGGTTGATTATGAACACCCTCAAGCAAGACGGGAAACCCGTCTATACCGGAGAAGAATTAGGCGCCCTTCGGGCATCATTGCCGATTGTTTGGCGTTGATTGATTTACGAAACTGCTTGCCAAAGGGTGCCTAGCGCCTCGTTCCACTGCAACCCAACGTACTGTATCGTAGACTGCTTTCGCTCGTGTGTACTTGAGCAGCGCCCGAATCATATCCTTTTGAGAACCATTTTCCTTGCGTTCAAGGTATCGAAGATGTTGTAATTTCATTTCAGATTCGACTTCTCTGAACAAATCTTCGATCTCAGATTTTTTGCGGTTGTACAAACGAGTGTTGTCAGACCAAGGGTCGTGTTGGGTAGCTTTGGACATCTTCAAGCGAGCCAACGGAGCCCATGTGACAAGGTTGGCCTTGTTACTCTATTGAGGTCTCCTTAGTTCATTTATTCTTATCCAGCCACTCTTGACCGTACCATTTCCATTGATCCATTGTCCAGCCTTCTGGCAACCCTGCTTCGGGCACTGGTGGGGCGGCTGCTGGTGCTGCAGGCGGCGTTTCGGCAGCAGGCTGTGGGTCGGCAGCGATTCCAGCAATGTCCTCAATGCTGTCCTCTTCCCCATACAGGGACGTCGCATCGATGGCTGTTGGAGAGGATGCCTCATCCGCTAAATCTTCATCCTTCACACTGAAATCCAGACTCGCAATATCATCTTCCCAAGCAGCATCTGATTCCACCCCGCCTTGAGCAGACAACCCTGCCGTTCCTTCAAGGGCTTCAGTCGATGCCGAATTGGTTTTGCTAGAAGGCGCAAACGGCGTACCATAGATTTTCATGTTTTGCTGAACATTGCGTCGCTTCATGATTGCAGCCACTGCAATAATGATGACAGAAAGTGCGACAAATGCGCCACCTCCAACAATCATCACCTGCTTCACCGTTGAGGAATCAACTTCACCACCATCGTTTAGGAGCCCTGCATTCTTGCTGGTGTTCCATGCTGCATAGGAGTAATCGGATTCATTGACACCCTTGCTGCGGCTGAGGTATGCTTGGTAGTCAGCGTTGCGCCAGCCCATACAAGCATCGCTTAGGTCGTCGAAATTAAGCAGGCAGTGGTCTTGTTCAGTTTGAACGAGTGGTCGGGTATCGTCATAATCTGAGTTGGAGCCCACGCCATCTTTGTCGTTATCGAAGTGCTCATTGGGATCGGCATCCATACCAATGGATTCTGAGCGGTCGACCCATCCGTCACCATCAAGGTCTTCGCAACCATATGAGGCCACTTCAATGAACCCAAGTGCCGCTGTGGCATTTGAGATCCATGCTCGTGTCGAGTTCCCAAATTCCCACGGGCAAGCATCAGGGAGCAAGCCCGTCGTATTATCTCCATATCCATCCCCGTCTTGGTCAATCCATTGGGTGCCTTGTGTTGGTAAAGCATCTGCACCTTGGTCCACGCCAAAGAATTCATCTGGATTCGAATAACCATCAAGGTCTGAATCGGTGCAACCATATCGATCGTATTTGGAAAAGCCATTTTGAGTGGGACAAGCATCTGGCATCAAGCCGTTTGGATTGCTACCGTAACCATCCTGATCTCCATCTTCCCACTGAGTAGGCTCGTCAGGGAACATGTCTCCGTCTTCACCTTGCATGTTGTCGCCATAGCCGTCGCCATCACGATCTTGCCATTGGTCTGGATTGTTCGGGAATAAATCGCCTTCTGTGCCTGCAGGATTATCTCCGTGACCGTCACCATCAACATCGATGTATTGAGTCTCATCATCAGGGAATTGATCGCCATTAAATCCGTTGGGGTTGTCGCCATATCCATCCATATCAGCATCGTTCCATTGAGTGATCTCTGTTGGGAAGGCATCATTGGTGTCGGTGACACCGTCACCATCCGTATCGAGGTCGTAGAGACGGATCTTGGAGTAGCTCAAAAACGAGGTCGTGATGTAGACTTGCCCCGTGTATTCAGTCTTCGTCCCAACGACAGGTCCTTGGGAGGCGTATGTGTCTTCTTCAGTAAATGTTGCACCGTCAATCATGGTAACCTTACCGTTTTGTGTCCCTGCAACATAGGTGCTGTTTCCAACTTCCTCGAGGTGAACAACCGATGAGCCATGGCTGAGGGACAACGTTTCTACTGCCCAAGAGTTCGTGTCGTAGCGATAGACTGCACCGTTTGCGGAGCCAACGATGAGGTTTCCATCATGGTCCTCAATCAAGGCATTGACAATGCCTCCGGGTTCATTGAGTGTGGTTAAGGTCGTGCCTCCGTTGTCTGCGATCGTGACCTTGGAATCAAAGCCACCAAGAGCGAGTCTGCCGTCATTAAGGACGATGAAGGAGTTGAAGCCACTCTGTATTTGAGGAGAGGTTGTGCCTGTGAAGCCTTCATTGTCATATTCTTCTGCACGACGGCGCCCCGCAAAGTATGCAAGCCATAAATCGCCTTCAGTGTCCCAATCCATGTCATTGACGCGTTCAGGGGTGGAGATGTTTCGGTTTGCAATTTGGAGATCCATATGCACCACAAATACACCTTCATCATGGGCGACCGCCGCCAACACCTCTGCATCGTCAAGGCGTGCCGAATTTGCCGTGACGTTCAAGTCAAGGGACCAAAGTGGAACAAGGATGCCGTTGCTGAACGCATTCACACTTAGATTGCCGTTGTCGTCAACCGTCAGTACGGTGCCATCGTTCATGACTTCCCAATGGACTAATTTTGCTGATGTTTGATGCGTGTATCCTGCATCGATGAGTTCCACATCACTCGCTGCTACAGCCGGAGCGAAGGCAATGAGTGGAAGCATTGTGAAGGCAATGAACACAACAAGTAACCGGTTCATGGGCCACCCACGCCCTCAATCAATATGAAGGAGCCGATGCTTGGTGCATCACGTTAGGGCTCAAGCGTCTTCGTTTTCTTCCTCTTCCGAATCCGCTTCGGCCTTGTTGATCTTTAGCGGTGTCATGCGGCGTACTGGAGTCAGTGTTGCACTGGAATCCTTGCCATCACTTGTGGACGACTTCGACCGAGCGATGTTTGGCGGAGCGCCACGTGCTTTCTTTGGTATGAGTTGTGGAGGCAAAGGCTTGAGCGTCGAGGTTTTGACCGTTTCAGGCGTTGATGCCGGCGACAAGACTGCTGTAATCGGTCGCAGAGCTGCGGTTTCAACCTCTTCTTCAACAGCCGCTTCAAGTTCTGCTGTGGATTCAGGAATGGCTTCGTTTGAAGAGATGTCACTGGTTTCGGAGGATGGTAATGGAATATCCTCAACTTCAGGGGTCACATTTGGTTGAACAAGTGGTGCTGGCTGCAACGGTTTTCGAACAACCTTTGGTTGAATTGGTTGAACCAGTTTAGGAGCCAAGGCGCCTCCAAGTGGTGCCTTGATTGGCTTCACGAGTGGAGCACCGGGTGCTGTAAGTGGCTTGGAACTGGTTGCTGGTGCACGCATTCCAGCCAAGCCCATCCTCGGTTGTTGTGGGTTTTGACCGCCTAACATTCCCCGCATTGGGCGTCCAGCAGCGGCGCCGAGGGCGTCAGGTCGAGCTCCTAATGCTGATGGATCCATACCGGATGCTGACTGACCTGGGGCCTTCTGACCAGAGATGGATTGCATCCACATCTGTCGCTTTTCAGCCCGTGTATCCGTCGATTGCAATTCTCTGAATTCTGATTCTCTCGAGCGATAGGTTTCTTCCTCTTCATCAATCTCGCCTTGGACCTGCCTGGTGACAGCGTCCCGCATCTTTTCTTCTGCCATTTCCTTGAAGGCGTCCATCTTCTCGGTGAGGCCTTGGAGACGGTTGCGGATTTCAGCGCGCTTCAAGCCAAGTTGAGCTTCGATTTCCGCACGAATATGTGCCTCACGCTTGCGAACATCGATCAGCGCCTTGTTTCGCATGATTTCTTCACGCTTGTCGAGTTGGCGTTCAAGTTGGACAGCGACTTCCTCTTCCTTTCGTTCTCTGAAGGCATTGAGGCGTTCTTCCATGTCCACCTCAAGTTCGAGCGAGGTTTCTTCCTTCAATAGATCCAAATCCGTTTCAAAGGTCAGCCGTTCGTTGCGCAATCCAGCATCAACTTCGGACATGATTGCCTTGCGAGCAGATGCTTCACGAGATTGGAATTCAAGTTCGAGCCGTTCAGACCAATCGGTTTTCTTCGAATCGTATTGAGCCTCGAGTTGTTCTCGGAGTTCAGCCTCTCGCTCATACCTGAACCGGGCCAAGCGATTTTGGATTTCTGCCTCTCGGGCGTTTCTGTACGAAGTGAATTCCTCATCCATTCGTTGTTCGAGTTCAGCATCAACATCAGCCTTGAGCGTGCGAGAAATGTCATCGATGGCTTTGGAGAACGTAATGTCATACTTTTCACGAAGTCGTGACTTTCGTTCGGCAAGACGCTCTGAATGGCGAGATTCGAGTTGTTGTTCGATCTCGACTCGGACTTCATCTCTTCGACGAGCGATGGCCAATTCGACATCTTCGCGCATTCGTTCTTCAAGGTCGTCGGTTTCTTGACGAAGACGCCCTTCAAGTTCGGATTGGAGTTGCTCTGCAATATCCTCTTCAAGTCGGAGACTGCGACGCTCATACTCTGCTTTGAGTCGAGCTTCACGTTGCTTGAGACGAGTGCGGAGTTGTTGCTCAAGGCGAGTACGGATGCCTCTTCGAAGTTGCTCTTCACGTTCGGCAAGACGAGCAGAGTGACCTTCTTCCAGCCGAGAGATTTCGTTCTCTTCCATCTCTTCAAATCGTCGTTCCATCTCAGATTGAATTTCAGACTCGAGTTCTCGAACACGATGCTGTAATTCTTGATTGAAACTGAGCGAGAGGCGTTCCTTCTGAATGTCAAGTCGTTGCCTGTGTTCATCATGTAATTGAGATTCGATTTGAGCCTTGAGTTGAGCCTTATGCTCATCCAATCGGCGATCTTGTTCAACCTCAAATTGGTCTTTCATGGCATCGATTTGTCGATGGAGCCGCAAATCTAATTCGTTTCGCATACGGGATTCTTCACGAGCCAACGCATCGTGTTCCAACATGCTCAAATCTTGTTCCATTGCTTCACGCATTTCTTTCTCGAGTTGATCCAGAGTGAGTTCATGTTGAACTGCAAGGTCCGCAGCAAGGGCTTCTTGCATGGCAGAAACTCGCTCAGAGATGGCTTGTTGGCGAAGGCGTCGCTCACGACGAATATCTGCACGGAGACGCTCTTCTTGGCGGAAGCGGGCCGAGGTCATTGTCGCCTGGTCGAGGGAAGTCGTTTGCGTCGATGTGAATTGTGAACGCAGTGCGGAAAGCGCAACCTTATCGGCGTTTTCACGCTTCTTTCGGGCTGCATCGAGTGCCTCATTACTCTTGCTTGCGCTCGGTGACATCGTATCCCATCCACTCTTTCATGGACTTCTCATCATAGATAAGGAGCGCGACGGGTGAAGGGTTCTGGAAGGCCGTTTGGAGGGACTTTATCCTTCACCAAGTCGCAAGGGAATTGAGCCCCTCCATCTGGAGACTGTTCAGGAGCAATCGTTCTAAAACTTCACGTTGAAGGAAGTAGAGCAAGCGGGGCAGTCAATTCTTCGTGCGCCCGGTTTTCGCTTCATACGCAATTGGCGTTCGCAGCCAGGGCAAGTGATTTCCACTTTTGGAATGTGAGGAGTGAGTGTGAAGTGATGTGAGCAAGAAGCACACTTGAGGTGAGCAGGGCGCTTGTTCACACCTGCGATCAATACCTTGCCGCACTCTGGACAACCGACTTTTTCCTGAGCCCATTTTTTCCGAGTGATTGGATGATCAACGCGTACTTTCGCAGAGCAGAGGGTGCATTGCAAATCTCCCAAACCGCTTGGCAGTAACCCTTCGCATTTTGGGCAGGTGAGTGCCGGGGGGGCGATGCGAGATTCAACCGTTGACTCTTCGCTCATGTTTCCGCCTCTATGTCTTTGTTTTTGAAATGTCTTCCCAGTAGGCG
>DUIP01000058.1:464-2591 GCA_013330285.1 Candidatus Poseidoniaceae archaeon | reverse complement strand
TCCAACCAAACGCAGACCCTTGCGCTCAAATCGGTTGATGATTTCGCCTACCAAGCCACGTTGTACTCCGTCAGGTTTGACCATGACATATGTCGTTTCCATATTTTCCACCGAACCGGCCGACCGAACTCCCCTATTTCAGCACGCCGACGCGCGCTGAGTGCACAAATTCTGGTGAAGCGCTATTGGTTGACTCTACTGGATGCCGCCCTTGACGTATCGCCGAGTCCACTTTACCTTCCGTGGATTTCGTCCAAGTTTCATATTCTTACGAGCCTTGGAATCTTTGAACCAAAGTACTGTACCGTCACGTTTGACATACATAACGCCGGTGCCTGGCTCTATCTCTTCGCCAGAAAAATTGCAAATTCTTCGCTCTACCATCTATTTCACCTCAGCGGACATTCAATTTACGAGCTTCACGACCAGTGTCAAGGAGCATCAAAATGTCACCTACACGGACTGGTCCAACGACGTTACGTGTGATAATTCGGCCGATATCACGTGGGTTCGGAGCATCATTTACGCGAACTTTGACCTGAGTTGCTTCTCCTGTCATACCGGTTCGACCGACAACTTCGACCACTTCTGCTGGCCATCCTTCTTGAGACATGATCTATTCCTCCAGAATCCCATTACTCAGTTCAGAGCGTCGGCTTGATCCTTAACGCCACTAAATGCTTCTTGGGCGCCCTTTGATACTTCCATCAGGGCAATTGCTGCAGTCTTTGCACCACTGCTCATTCCAGCCGCTTCAGCAAGATATGCTTGGTCTTCGACATAGATGAATGGAATCTTCTTCTCTTTGCAGATAAGTGGGATGTGTGCTAGGAGTTCAGCAGGATTGACATTTTCAGCCATTACAATCATCTGTGCAGTTCCACGTTCTGCTGCTTTGGTTACTTCGTTACTGCCCTTCTTTAGACGTCCTTCGCCGCTTCCTACGAGCTTGACGAGTTCGTAAACGCTGTCTTGGACATCTTTTGGGGTTTCAAATGCTATGTGTACACTCATTGGATTCACTCCTCATGTTGGTAAGCCGCCGCACGACGTGCCTCGTATAAACGCAGCGGAAGCCAAGACAAACCATCTATCGTGTCAAAGTACTCTTTCAATCAGGTCTTCGACACCTCTTGCGATGGCTGGAGCGCCACTCACCACAGAGCGGGGATTGGGTAGAGAATCGGTAGCATGCACGCCATCAACATGGTTTGCTAATCGAGTAATTGCACCACCTGTGAAGAGCCCATGTGTACATGCAGCATGGACTGCCTTGGCGCCTTGGCGGCGTAATGCATCACTGGCTTTGCAAATGGTGCCGCCGGTTGAAATCATGTCATCGACAATGGCGACAATGGCTCCATCAACATCCAAATCTTTGGCCTTGTGTTCAATCGTATGGGCATCAATCCTCGTCTTTTCGAGATAAGAGAAATTACAACCAATCGCTTGAGCAACATGGCTGGCTCGCTCAATTGCACCCTTGTCAGGGCTTAGGACGAAGTCTGGCTTGACGTGATGTTGGAGGTGATTGGCGATTTCCGGCATTGAGGACACAAAAGAGACCGGGACCTCTAGATCTTCCAAAACAGTCGGAGCATGCAAATCCAAAACCACCATACCATCGCAACGGCGAGTAAGGAGGCGAGCGAGTAGTTTGGCGGAAACAACTTCACCTTGTTGGAATCGTTTGTCCTGTCTCGAATACCCGAAATATGGGACGGCTAGGAAAATCCCAGGTCCAGCATCTGTTAGTTCCTGATCACCTTCTCCCTTCAGGTTGCGCATATCTCCGCGACGAACATCGTAAATCGATTCTAACATGAGTAAAGCTTCTACAATACCAGAATCTGGAAATGTGGTCGCAACAACGACGACAGGGTTGGATCGAATGGCATCGATGCTCTCTTGCGGAACACGTACATATCCCTCTGAGTCGGGAAAACGCCTCACCTCAAGTGGGTGGTGCTCCCAACCTAATTCGTTAGCCAGTGCTTCTGCCAATTCGAATGCATTGCTCCCGGATACGACTGGCATGAAAGGGTCCCAGCGCCGCCCGTTCTTGTTGTTTGAGGTGGACGAGGCAGGATTTGAACCTGCGACCTCCCGGTTATCAGCCGGGTGCTC
>DUIP01000058.1:0-157 GCA_013330285.1 Candidatus Poseidoniaceae archaeon | reverse complement strand
GAACCTGCGACCTCCCGGTTATCAGCCGGGTGCTCCAGCCAACCTAAGCTACCCGTCCAGAGCGTTCCGGCGACCGGCGTCACCGAATTAACGATGACGGTTGACCTCAATCCTCTAGAATGCCTTCGTTTATCTGGATGTAACTTGGCAATGAACG